>CAWUNX010000540.1:0-1509 GCA_963923905.1 uncultured Methylocucumis sp. | reverse complement strand
GGGTTGGAAAGACGGAATTAATTGGTGTTTGCCGTTACCAATTAAATCGGTACGCCCCATTGCTTTTAAGGCTTCGCGTAACAGAGGCCAGTTTTTTGGGTCGTGATAGCGTAAAAAAGCTTTATGCAAGCGGCGTTGTTTAACGCTTTTGGGAATGAAAATATCTGGGGCTTTAGCGTTGACTTTTTGTAAGCTATTTTTGCCTGAATGATACATCGCGGTGGCAATAGCCATCGGTGAAGGCAAAAACGCTTGTACTTGATCCGCTCTAAAGCCATTACGTTTTAGCCATAACGCTAGGTTTAACATGTCTTCATCGGTTGTGCCAGGGTGGGCGGCGATGAAATAGGGAATTAAATATTGTTCTTTGCCAGCTTCTTTAGAGTATTGCTCGAACATGGCTTTAAAGCGGTCATACGTGCCTATGCCGGGTTTCATCATTTTCGATAATGGGCCGGTTTCGGTATGCTCTGGGGCGATTTTTAAATAACCGCCGACGTGATGGGTAACCAGTTCTTTAACATACTCTGGCGAGGTGACAGCTAAATCGTAGCGTAAACCTGACGCGATAAAGATTTTTTTAATACCGGGTAGTGCGCGGGCTTTGCGATAGAGCGCGATTAAATGGCTGTGATCGGTATTTAAGTTAGGGCAAATGCCTGGATATACGCAAGACAATTTCCGACAAGCGGCTTCGATGGCAGGGTCTTTACAGGCTAAACGGTACATATTGGCCGTGGGGCCACCTAAGTCGGAAATATGGCCGGTAAAATTCGGTGAGGTATCTCGTATAGCTTCGATTTCCTGCAATATCGAAGTTTCTGAGCGACTTTGGATAATACGGCCTTCATGTTCGGTGATTGAACAAAACGTACAGCCGCCAAAGCAACCGCGCATGATATTAACCGAGTGTTGAATCATTTCAAACGCCGGAATATTAGCGTTGTTATAACCTGGATGGGGTAAGCGTGAGTAAGGCAAGCCGTAAACACCATCCATTTCTTTCGTTGTTAACGGTAGTGCGGGAGGATTTATCCAGATAAAACGGTCGCCGTGTGCTTGAATTAACGTTCTGGCATTATGCGGATTAGTTTCGCCATGCATGACCCGTGATGCGTGGGCATACAGTATGGGGTCATGTTTAACCGTTTCATAGTCGGGTAAACGAATGACAATCTGAGCACGCGGTGTTTTCTTTAATAAGGTGTTGATTGAGATGCTCTGTTCGGTTGGGCTGTCGTTGGCTGTGGCTTGCGTGGCGCAACTGGGTTGTTCTTGATACGGGTTGATAGTAGGAGAAAGTGCACCGGGTTGGTCGTAACAAGTCGAGTCTTTAACGACAAAGCCTTCAGGCAGCGTTTTAACAATATAAGCGGTGCCGCGAATAGCGGTTAAGTCGCTGAGCTGTTCACCTGCGGCGAGTCGGTGCGCAATTTCTACGATTTGGCGTTCGGCATTACCAAATACCAGCAAATCAGCTTTGGCATCGAATAGCACGGATTTGCGTAC
>CAWUNX010000539.1:0-1528 GCA_963923905.1 uncultured Methylocucumis sp. | reverse complement strand
AGGCGGGTATACCGTCGATTTCTGCTTGCGTGCGGAGCACGACAAAGCGGCAGCACACCATTACTTGGAGCAGGTTATCCTGGGCAATGGCACACCGGATACTGTCAAGGTAGACAAAACCAGCACCAATCTGGCCATTAACCCCCGTATGGCTCAGATTTACTTCGTGTTTAACACCAAGAAATTATCAAATCAAATCGCGATTACCACTCGTCTTTTGCCTTCTTTTTACTCGATGTTTCCCAGCGCTAAAAAGTCCAGAGACATTGGTCTAATGAATTAGACTTGTGCATGTCGCCCGAGGAAATAGGTAGTTATTTGGGATTGAGGCTCGAAACGCTAAGCCGCGTATTGTCAAGATTTAATACAAATAAAATTGTAAATACGCACGCTAAGTTTATCTTAATTGTTAATATAGATGCGCTTCCCCTCATTTGATATTTATTAAAAGCATATATTTTAACTGCTTGCAGATAAATAGTTGAATAGCCGTATACCAGAATTGGATTGATGTGGTTCAATTAGTGAGAACGCCGATACTGCGCTAGATGTGGATTTTTTATCTTCTTTAGGACTATTTTGGCCTGTCTGAGCTTTTTAAAAAGCTGTGCTGACACACGGTTGGTTCTACCCTAAGCGGGCTAAGCAAGTTGGCCGTTACCTACACAGACCCTGTTATCGTGAGAGGTGTGCCGTGAAAAGCAACGCTGAATTGTATCAAGATATAATGGATAAACTTGAATTTGAACCTAGCCTAGATTCTTCCGGAATCGCTGTTAGGGTTGAGAACGATGTCGTGACGCTCGATGGCATAGTCGGTAGCTTCCTAGAAAAACATGTAGCTGAGCGCACAGTTAAAACTGTTTCCGGCGTAAAGGGCATTGCTAATGATTTACAGGTTCGGCTGCTTAGCCATCGGGAGAAAAGTGATACGGACATTGCAAAAGCCGCAGTCAATGCGTTGGAGTGGAATGTACTGGTTCCTAATAATCTAGTCCAAGTCAGCGTAGAAAACGGCGCTGTCACGTTGACAGGCAATGTAAGCTGGCATTATCAACGAGATGCTGCTGAACAGGCTGTTAGAGCTCTATTAGGCGTGAGAGACGTAAATAACCAAATCACACTAAATCGTGTTGAGCCTAAAGGCGTCAAAGATAGAATTTGCCGGGAATTTCACCGCCACGCGCAGTTGGATGCGAGCCAAGTCCAGGTAGACGTTGATGGCGGCAAAGTTACCTTAAAAGGAAATGTTAAATCATGGGCAGAAATTGACGAGGCTAAGCATGCTGCCTGGTCAGTACCAGGCGTTACAGCAGTAGAGAGCAAATTGCTCATCAACTATTAAGGGTAGTGGGCTTTGTTGCACAAAGTATGGGATTCGTAAACATCGTTTTACTGTAAGCCGTCTATTAAGGCTTTCTACCGAGTTTACTGGTTCCTAAGCGCTCTGGCCACCTTAATGAAGCCCAGATGAGTGTAGCGCATAGAGGTCCGAATATCCTCATGTCGCACCACTTTAGCCACCAAC
>CAWUNX010000538.1:0-1529 GCA_963923905.1 uncultured Methylocucumis sp. | reverse complement strand
AGGAGTATCGTCGGCAGCGTCAGATGTGTATAAGAGACAGGTATATTACTATCTTCTTTGAAAACTAGATTATTTTTCCATACCACAGCATTGCCAAGCGTCAGTCGTTATATTTGGCTTAGCTTAGTGATGATTTGTCTATTCGCACTTTTATTTGTCCTTTATGTGCGAGCAGAAAAGCAAATAGACCGCGCTAACGAACAGCGGTTTTCATCGTATTTATTAGCTGATGAACTGCGTCAATCTTCAGACGATTTAACGCGCATGGTGCGAAGTTATGTTGTTACTGCTAACCCTATTTACAAACAACACTACCAAGAAATTTTAGCTATTCGCGACGGAAAAATACCGCGCCCACAGGCTTATCATGAAATTTATTGGGATTTCGTGCTTAACGATGAGCAACGGCCGCGCCCAAGTAGCGGCAAAGCCATTGCGCTATTGCAGTTGATGCACGAAGCGGATTTTACTGAACAAGAATTCGCTAAATTAGCAGAAGCCAAATCAAAGTCAGATGCCTTAACAGACACTGAATTTGCCGCCATGGTCTTACTGGAATCTAGTTCTACTACAGACACGACCGCCCGCTTAACAGCAAGCATGATGCTGCATGATGCCAATTACCACCAGGCTAAATATGACATCATGCGCCCGCTCAACGAATTTTACCAATTGATGGAACAACGCACACAGCGTGCAGTTGAAACCAAAACGCAAGCAGCTTTTGCTATGCGTATCGCCGTTATCATCACAGGTGTGTTATTAATTTTAACGCTTTGGCGTGCTTATCACATTATGCATACGACGTTAGGCGCTACTATCGATGAACTATATCGGCGTATTAAACACATAGGCAGCGGTAACTTTAACCCTGAAACAGCGTCACGAAACTATCCCAGCAACAGTGTCATGGCATGGTTAGAAGAAACACGCTCGAATTTAGCGACACTCGCCAGCGAACATCAAAAAGCAGAAACTCGTAGCGTGCGATTAACGAAGTTATATGCCGCGTTAAGTCAATGTAATCAAGCGATTGTCCGCAGCCAAAACCAAGACGATTTATTTTCACAGCTTTGCTATAGCGCCGTGACGTTCGGCGGTATGAAAATGGCATGGATTGGCATACTCAACGGAAAACAAATAAAGCCAACGGCTTGGTATGGCGAAGGCACTGAGTACTTAACTGACATTAATATTTCTATTGATCCCGACCTAGCTTCAGGGCGAGGTCCCACAGGTACTGCGATGCGAGAAGATTGCTCTTATTGGTGTCAAGACTTTATTAATGACCCCTGCACCGTGCCTTGGCAAGCACGAGCTAAATATTTCGGCTGGGGAGCTTCTGCCTCTTTGCCGTTACATGCCAAAGGCAAAGTGATAGGTGCGTTTACTTTTTATGCCTCAGAGAAACATGCGTTTGATGAAGAGGCGCGTGCTTTATTAGAAGAAATGGCAATGGACATTGATTTCGCAATGGCGTTGGTGCATAAATCATCAAATAGTCTAAACTAACTCTAAAGTTCAACTGT
>CAWUNX010000537.1:0-1539 GCA_963923905.1 uncultured Methylocucumis sp. | reverse complement strand
CTCTATTGGTATTACCGCATTAGCACGTCAATATGGTTTAGATCGCGACCATTTAAATGACTTATTACCTTTCGAGGTTCCAGAATTAACCGAAGCTGAAGCGCGTGAATTTGTCCAGCAAGCCACTGACGACTCGAACAATCAATGGACTGATGCACATATCGACGAATTCATCAAACAATCGGGTGTGTTATATCCCAGTTTCTTGGTGAAAGGCTTGTTGGAAATCGGCGTGAAAAATCCCCCCGCACCGGATACCTTCGCCGATACGTTTACCCGTTATGTTCGCCCTGTGTTACATGAAGATTTTTACCAACAATTTAATAAACGCTTTAAGCGCTATGGCGACATCGACAAAACCCTGCAACGCCAGGTCATTGTGCCTGTATTAAAGCAGATTATCGATGCATCCACAGTAACTCAGCTAAACGACTTAGCGCTGCCTGAAAGCTATAGCAGTATCGAGCTAGCGGAAGCGTTGGATATGCTGGTAGAAGATGGTTTTATCCGCTTTACCGAAGATGCTGATGGGAATCGAAATTGGTTACCCGCATCGCGCTTAGCTAAATTGTGGTGGCAACGGGCTAGACTGGCATGAGTACAGCAACGACCACGCCATTAGTGCAAACTTTTATGACGCATCGCATGAGTGATGAAGCTATCGTAATGCTGGCTACAGGCCGCGATGAAGAAAAGAATCGCATCATGAATGCTGTCCAGCGTAGTGTTAAAGCCGCACCGGGTCCTTTGCAACATATCGTCATCTACGGTCCGCGCGGGTTTGGCAAATCGTTTATCGCGCGTATGGTACAGATTGAAACGGCTAAATTAGCCCAAAGCCGTGGCTTAACGATTCCGTTTATCTTGTTGCCGGAAGAGCAACACAATCTAACCCGCAATCCCCATGCATTGCTAGCCTATATTACTCACAAGCTAGCTGATGAACGCACCGGCCAAGACCGCAGTTGGACAGAGGCCATGTTTCAATGGCCTGACCCCGACAAACAAGACCAACAATGGCAGGATGCCGCGCAAGCGCTAGAACAAGAGCTGGCTATAACATGGCCTGACGGCAAAGGCTTGGCGATAGTCGTGATAGAAAATTTCGATAGCTTGTTAGCGACGGTATTTAAAGATGAAACCACCGAGCAGCGCTTGCGTAAATGGCTAGACCGGCAGCAAAACCGAGTCATGTTAATCGCGGCAGCAACCGGCTCAGTAGATATGGATTACGACCGGCCATTGTTTCAGGCTTTCCAGTCGGTACGGCTAGAACCTTGGTCGCAAGACACCTGCATCGCTTATTTTAATCGTCGGCGACTTGCCGAAGGCAAGCCTGAACTCGATGCCAAAATAGCGGCTAAAGCGCGCGCTGTGTCTGATTTTATCGGCGGTAACCCACGCTTAGCGCAGTTATTGGCCGATGTGTTGGATACAGAAGACGCGCTAAGCGTTGCGGATACGATGAAAGCATTGGCAGACAAACTAGCCGACTATTATCGCCGCCGCATCGACGATTTACCGCCGTTAGCGCAAGGC
>CAWUNX010000536.1:0-1557 GCA_963923905.1 uncultured Methylocucumis sp. | reverse complement strand
AGAAGCTAAAGCGAAAGCTGATGCTTTTTAAGTGACCAACACTTTTTCTAAACCATACGTTTATTTTTTATGACAACCACTCCATCAGAAGTATTAACCACGCTATCGACTATCCGCGATTACATACGCTGGGCCGCTAGCCGTTTTACCGAAGCCAATGTCAGCTTTGGGCAGGGTACGCTAACCGCATTAGATGAGGCTGCGGCGCTGGTTTTACATACGATTTACCAGCCTTATGATTTATCAGATGCTTATTTAAATGCCACGCTCAGTCTCGATGAGCGCCAAAACGTCATTGATATGGTCGATAAACGGATTAGCAACCGCGTACCGGTTGCTTATTTAACCCATGAAGCCATGTTCGCAGGCTTATCATTTTATGTGGATGAGCGCGTGTTAGTGCCACGTTCACCGATTGCTGAACTCATCGAGCAGCGTTTTGCACCATGGGTAGTGCCTGAAGATGTGCAAAGTATTTTAGATTTATGCACCGGTAGCGCCTGTATTGCTATTGCTTGCGCTTACGAATTTCCTGATGCGTATGTCGATGCGGTAGAAATCTCTAAAGATGCGATGATAGTCGCGGAGAAAAACGTTAGACGGCATCATTTAGAAGACGCAGTCACTTTATATCATTCGGATTTATTTGAAGAACTGCCTGAACACCGCTATGACATCATCGTGAGTAACCCGCCTTATGTATCGATAGAAGAATGGACGCATTTACCGGCAGAATTTCACGCTGAGCCTGAAATTGGCTTGAAAGCGGGTGAAACCGGTTTGGATGTGGTAATAAGAATTCTTGCTGATGCCGATAATTATTTAACTGAAAAAGGTATTTTAATTATTGAAGTTGGCAGCAGTGCAGAAACGCTGCAAGACACGTTCCCTGAAGTGCCGTTTTACTGGTTA
The DNA here is from genome assembly GCA_963923905.1 of uncultured Methylocucumis sp. Classification (GTDB taxonomy): domain Bacteria; phylum Pseudomonadota; class Gammaproteobacteria; order Methylococcales; family Methylomonadaceae; genus Methylovulum. Next base: position 645 of record CAWUNX010000536.1, on the reverse strand, counting down.
GAATTTGAACGCGGCGGCGATGGCGTATTTTTATTAACCGCAGAACAAGTCAATTACCATCATCAACTCTTTATTGCGGCGCTGAAATAATGTCAGGAAATACGATAGGAAAATTATTTACCGTAACGACATTTGGTGAAAGCCACGGCCCGGCTTTAGGCTGTATTGTTGACGGTTGCCCGCCTGGCTTGGCATTAACCGAAGCCGATATTCAACATGATTTAGACAGACGTAAGCCCGGCACATCGCGCCATACGACGCAACGCCGCGAAGCCGACGAAGTAAAAATCTTATCAGGCGTGTTTAATGGGTTAACCACAGGCACACCCATTGGCTTGTTAATTGAAAACACCGACCAACGCTCCAAAGATTACAGCAAAATCGCCGAAACCTTTAGGCCAGGTCATGCCGATTATACCTATCAGCATAAATACGGCATTCGCGATTATCGCGGCGGTGGGCGCTCTTCCGCGCGCGAAACTGCGATGCGGGTAGCGGCGGGTAGTATTGCGAAAAAATACATGCGTGAGTTACTAGGTATTGAAGTACGCGGTTATTTAGCGCAATTAGGCCCTATTGCCATAGAGCAACTGGATTGGTCTAGCATCTGTCTCTTATACACATCTGACGCTGCCGACGATACTC
>CAWUNX010000535.1:0-1561 GCA_963923905.1 uncultured Methylocucumis sp. | reverse complement strand
CGTGTGGTTGAAATTATTAATGCCACTCAGTAATCATGCCGAACGGTATTGGTTTGCGACCTTATTAACCCATAAGGTTTATCCTTTGCTTAGAGGCGCAACTATGAATTTCGATTCCTTGCGGCAATGGGTTTTATTTGCAGCAGGCTTAGATTTATTAGGTGCTATTAGCGGTAATTGGATTTACATGCGCTACCGTGGGGAGCAGGGTCCTAGAGATTGGATTCTTGAGCATGTGCCGATTTTTCACATGGGGTTAATGGAGTTTAAAGAGTTTGTTTCATTGTTTCCATTTCCATTACTGGTTACGGCGAGTTTTATCTTGTTTTATTACCGTCCTGTTGTGCAAATGCGACGCGACATCACGTTAGTTGTCGCACTCTCTATTTTACTAAGCTGGTTTTTTTTAGTGTTTAGCTTTGTCGCTGGTTTAGTGTTAGCTAAATTACGTTTTGTGTAGGGGGGATTCTAGCTATGAAGAATGATTTGCCTACACTTGCTAACACTAGCCATAAGCCCGGTGACCAGGGAGCCAAATCAGCTGAAACCCATAGGTCTACAGGTGCGCTAATTGCTGCCACATTATCTCCGTTATTAGGTTTTTTTACCTTAATGCTGAGTCATCATATTTCAAGGTTATCTAAAAGCATGGATCAATTGATTCATGCTTATGGACATTGGATTCCTGGCTCAATCGGTTCAGGGCCAGATGGCAGTATCGGTTCATATACAGGCAAAGAAACACTGGCATTAATCGTTTGGTTGGTCAGTTGGTTAATTTTTCATCAGTGTTGGCGCCATAAAGAATTATCGATTACTGCATGGATTCCTTGGTATTTAGGCGGTGTCGGCGTTGTCACGTTGGGTTTTTTTCACCCGTTAATTGATCCGCTGATTCTCTTTGTTGCAGAGAGCTTAAAATTAATTTGACACCGATTCTGCTGTGCCGTGTTATGCGATTTTTCCTGAAGTCTTGTTAAAGTTTAGCGATTATGGATCTAATAAAAAAAATAAGCATTGCCGTAGTAGCTGCTATTAGTTTAGTAGCATTGCCTAACAACGGGCAGGCAGAAGGTGTGCTACTGAAAAGTCAACCCGCTCATAATGCGCGCTTAAGCCAGTTTGATAATAAGATTAGCCTGTGGTTTAGCGGTAATGTCGGTGAGCGTTATCCGTCTATCGTCGTCGTTAATAGTCAAGGTCAACGCGTTGATAATCAAGATGTTGGTTTAGATATTGCTGCGCGTAGTCATTTACACGTCACGGCCAAACACCTGCCGCCGGATAATTATACGTTACGTTATCGAGTCGTGACGGAAGATGGTTTAGTTGTCAGCGGTATCCAGACTTTTTCTATTATTCCTTAAGCTAGGTTTTGTAGGTCATGCGTATATTAAAAAGCGTTATTGTGGTTTTAATGGTGTTAATTTCGATAAATCAAGTAATGGCATCGATTCCATTAGGGGCTGGCAGAAAAACAGCAACGGGAACGGTGGATATGTATGGTTGGTAACTTCTCATTAATTGCAGGCAAAAACATTAAGAATCAAGTTAAAATAGC
>CAWUNX010000534.1:0-1570 GCA_963923905.1 uncultured Methylocucumis sp. | reverse complement strand
GTTCAAGGCTGAAGATGGGTTAGCTTCTAGCAATATTCTTACAGACGTTGAGCTACCTATTTCCTACCATGACCTTACTAACCATCCTCATGCTGAGGCTAAGGTTCGGGTACTGGCCGAAACGGCGGTACTAACCCCGTTTGTACTCAGCGAATACCCGGCTTGGCGCTTGCTGTTAATCAAACGGGCTGAGCAAGACTACGAACTCAATCTAGTGCTACATCATCTCATCGCCGATGGCTGGAGTATGAATCTGTTGCTCAGCGAATTCGCCGCTGTTTATCAAGCCCAACTCAACGGCGTTACCGCTGAGCTACCTATACTGCCGATACGCTATGCCGATTATGCAAGTTGGCAACGCGCCTGGAGTGCGGCAGGGGCATACGCCGAGCAATTACGCTATTGGGTTGAACAGCTCAGCGGTGAACAACCGATTATTGAATTGCCTTTCGATTACCCGCGCCCCAGCCAACCCAGTCAAACAGGTGGGCGTATCCCCTTCGTCATGCCCGAAACGCTCAACCAAGCTATTGCCGCCTTAGCCTTGCAACAGCAAGCCAGTCCGTTTATGGTGTTACTCGCTGGCTTCGCTGTCTTGTTGTACCGTTACAGCGGCCAAACGGACTTACGCCTAGGCATACCCTTAGCGACTAGACAGCAGCCAGAAACCCAACACCTGATTGGTTACTTGGTTAACACCGTCGTTTTTACCTGCCGGGTGCAAGGCCAAAACAGCTTTATCAATGTAGTCAGCCAAGCCAAGCACAACCTACTAGCCGCCGAGGCCCATCCTGATGTGCCTTTTGAACAGTTAGTCGAAGCGCTGAATCCAGAACGTCGTTTAGGGCAAAATCCGTTATTTCAAATCCTGGTCAATCATCAAAAACAAACCGACACGCTGAGCATTCCGGGTTGGCAGATTCAAAGCCACTACCTAGACAACGGCGCGGCACAAGTTGACTTAAGCCTAGATACCCAACAAGATTCGCAAGGTCGTATCACTGGCTTTTTCACCTATGCCAGTGAGCTTTTTACTGCTGAGACGATTCAACAACTCAGCGATTATTATCAATACCTACTCAGCCAACTGCTCGCTGCACCCGACCAGCCTATTGCTACGCATACGTTGGTTAAGGTACGCGAGGCCATACCTCAAATAGAATCCAGCGTTAGCGCGTTATGGCCTGCATTCGGCTACGTCCACCAGCGCATCGGTAACATCGCGCTAAACCAACCCGATGCCATCGCGATTATCGACGGCGAGCGAGCTTTAAGCTATGGCGAGCTCGAACGCCAAGCCAACCGCTTAGCGCACAGCTTGCAACACGGTGGCTTAAAACCCGATGACATTGTCGGCTTGCTCATGCCACGCAGTGCTGACAGCTTAGTCGCCATGCTCGCGGTATTAAAAGCCGGTGGCGCATTCCTGCCATTGTCGCCAGACAGTCCTAAAGCCCGTCTCATGCAAGCCTTGCGTGATGCCAAGGTTAAACAAATATTGCACGGCTGCCCATCACACCACGAAACCACCGAACTTGCCGCTGAGTTAGGTTTAAGCGCTAAGGCTTTG
>CAWUNX010000533.1:0-1588 GCA_963923905.1 uncultured Methylocucumis sp. | reverse complement strand
TCACCCTTCTTAAATTTTAAGACTGGGGGTTTTAAATTTCGGAAATAGCCTTATCAAAGAACAAAGCGATGTCGTGGAAAAAATTGCCAAGCGAATTGCTAACAACGAGTTTGACCAAGCTGCACAACTAGCCCATAAGCTAAAAGGACAAGCAGGTAATTTAGCGGCAACGGCTCTATATGAAGCGGCTGGTGCGCTTGAGCAAGCAATTAATCAACGCTTGCCCAATCAGAATGAAAAATTTTCGGTGTTAGCACAAGAGCACACGCGCTTGTTTAAAGCATTAGACGTATACAAATCAAAATGATAAAGTGAGAAGTTACGCTCAGTTCCGCATTTCTCTAAGCTAATTCGCAAATGCGAAACAGCAGTGTTGTTTTGAAAAAAACAATTAACATGTGTTAACCACCGGCATTCCACAGGATGATATCGACGCAGAAGCGATTAGATTTAAACGCACTAACGTATTAAAAAGGATTTTATTGTTTTTTCTTACTGTTAGCGCTAAATCTCAGTTTTATAATACTACGATTTGTATGGAAGATTCCAAAATTTTAATCATAGACGATGATGGTTTGGCTATTCAAATAATGAAGAGGATACTGCATCAAGCGCAAAGCATTATTTCTGCTTCTAATGGCGTACAAGGCCTTGAATTAGCTATGACCCATCGCCCTGACCTCATTTTACTTGATATGGTCATGCCAGAAATGACTGGTGTTACCGTAATGCAAAAACTTTCCGCCTCTGATAGAACTCGAGATATTCCCGTTATTATAGTCACGACAAACGATGATATTGCTAGTGAGCTAGAAGCATTACAAGCCGGTGCTGTTGACTTTATCCACAAGCCTATTAATCCAGCAGTGCTGTTAGCGCGCGTTAAAACGCACATTAGACTGCGCGAACGCGAGTTAAAACTCATCAAATTGTACGAAGAATTAGATATAAAAAAGCGTCAGCTCGAGTACTTATCCACCCATGATCAACTGACTGGGCTCTACAACCGAGTAATGTTAAAAGAATTTTTAGCAGTCGAATTTGCGAATTTAACACGAAATAACAAAGCGCTTTGCTTAGCCATGCTAGACCTCGACCACTTTAAACGGATTAATGACGATCTCGGCCACCAAATGGGCGACAAAGTCTTAGCCGACTTAGGAGAGCGATTAAAGCGGCGGTTGAGAAAATCAGATGCTATCTTTAGGTACGGTGGCGAAGAATTTCTAATTGTGCTTGCTGACACAAACTTAAACCAAGCAAACCAGCTACTTGAGCAATTACGGCAAGAGCTACAAAACTCAACCGTTGGCGGACTTAAGCCTGGCACAGTCACTGTTAGCCTTGGCATCACCCAAATCCATAAATCAGATAAGCAACCTGAAGCGGCAATTAAACGTGCTGATTTAGCACTTTACCAATCTAAATCCAATGGCCGCAATCTCGTTACGATAATAGAACATCAGACAGCGCAAACCCTAACCCCGTCATAACTGCGTATCATATTAAGATTTAGGCGCTGCAAAACCAACGCACTGTCTCAGCAACGACTAATTGTCTGTAGCCCTGTCTCTTATACACATCTGAC
>CAWUNX010000532.1:0-1611 GCA_963923905.1 uncultured Methylocucumis sp. | reverse complement strand
CTCTCTGGTCTCGTGGGCTCGGAGATGTGTATAAGAGACAGCGGTAACACGGTTAACGGCAACTCGACGTGACGGTAGACGATTTGCAGCCAAGTGCCAGTACGTTCTTGCCAACTAAAACCGCTACGCAAAGCCTCATGTCTTGCCAGCACCGTTTGCCACGCTTGGCGGAATTTTGCGACATCTAAGCCACAAATCGGCACACTCATTTGATTAATGTAGGCATCAGCGCCGGGGGCTATTTGCGTATGGAATAGCAAGCCTTGCTGCATAGGCGATAACGGATAAATGTCAGCAATATCGGCAAGCGGCAACGCGTCGAGTTCGGCCTGAGTGATGTCGGCCAATGGAAAATCAGATGGTGTAACGGTTTGCACACCACTTCGGTGCTCAGCTAATAAAGCCAACACATCGTGCTGATAAGACTCGGCCAGTTGCGTCACGGTATTTAGATGGTATTGCTCCGTGCTAAAGCGCCAACGTATTTGTAGTTGCCCGGCATAGATATGAGCATTAATTTCTAACCAATCAGGTAACGGCGCATCCGGGTCGTGGTCAGCACCTGCCGATTCAGACGCAGGACTTAGCCAGGTTTGTTGCTCGGAAAATTGTCCAAAATAATTGAAACTAATAGACGGCAGAGTTAGCGCTGCCAATGATTGACGGTATTCTGCTTTAGCTAAATACCGCAACACGCCAAAACCTAAGCCTTTATCAGGTACGGAACGCAAACCTTGCTTAACGTTTTTTATGGTTTCACCTAGACTCGCTGTTGCTGTCAATTTCAATGGATAGAGACTGGTAAACCAGCCTAGCGTGCGGCTAACATCGATGTCGGTATGGGTATCGTTAAGCACATGGTCACGCCCGTGGCCCTCCAGCATAATCGTCACCGCGTTGCGTTGTAACCAACGACTTAAGGTTGTCGCCAATGCCGCTAGCAGCAATTCTTGCGTGTGTGCCCGGTAAGCCGTTGGCGCAGTGGTTAACAACGCTTGGGTTGCCTCGGTAGGCAAACTCAACGCAATAACTTCAGCCGTGCAGTAACTGGCCTGAGTGACAGCAAAGTCAGTGATGCAATGCGTATAGTTTGGGCATAATGTTTCTTGCCAATAAGCTAATTGTCCGGCTAAAGCATCGCTATCGGCATAATGTTGTAAATACTGCGCCCAAGCTTTGAAACTTGCAGTTTTACTGGGTAGTGCGATGGTTTGTCCTTGTACACTGCATTGATACGCGCTGTGTAAATCTTCTAACAACACGCGCCAAGACACGCCATCAATAACCAAATGATGGCAAACCCATAACAAACGCTGGCTGCCATCAGTGACTGAGATTAACACCACGCGTAGCAACGGCCCGGTGCTTAAATCTAAGCTACGCTGTGCAGCGTAGCTTATGGCTTCAATGTCAGCTTGAGTTTGGGCTGTGCGTAACCACAGGCTTTGGCTAACCTTATCCTCGCTATGCTCAGTGTAAGCCTGCCGCCAGTTGCCGTCTTCGTGGTAAAAACGCAGCCGTAAGCTATCGTGATGGGCTAACACTGCTGCCAATGCCTGACGTAAACCTGTCTCTTATACACATCTGACGCTGCCGACGATACTCCTTGTG
>CAWUNX010000531.1:0-1640 GCA_963923905.1 uncultured Methylocucumis sp. | reverse complement strand
AGTTGAACTTTAGAGTTAGTTTAGACTATTTGATGATTTATGCACCAACGCCGTTAGGATTTGCTACGCCATTCGGATGAAGGCTATCAGTTAAACTAGGCAAAAAGTCGTTGTCATTAGCGATAAATAACGTATGTTTTGTCACACCGTTAATTTCCAGGTCAGGACCGAACGCTAAGGCTTCGATTTTTGCTGGCACGTCTGCTGCGCTAATACCGGCAGTGTTAAGTGCAGTCACTAAATCTAAGAATAAAGTTTTGCTAACGACGGGCGAGCTAGCGTCTAAGCTGGCTATTTGGCTCACATCAGTGGCACCGTTTAAGTCAATTTTAAAGATTTTTTTAGCAACGGCATCGCTGTCATCGCCTAAACCTTTACCATCGCGCTCATCGACTAAAAACTCGTGGTTGTTAATCGCCACGATTTCACTAACGCCAGAGCCATCGGTTAATAAGTAGGCGTATTGTTTGGTTGCGCCCGTTGCAATATCAATTGTGACGATGCGTAAATATTTTTTGGTGTCTTGTAATAAATTGGCTTGCATCATGCCGACTAACATAGAGCCATCAGGTGTAATCGCTAAACCTTCCATGCCTTTGTTAGTGGTTCTGCCAGACGTGTTTCCAGCAATTTCAGTGTCTTCTTGTGCGGTTGGCTTGGCAACAGCAAAATGCGCGGGCAGTTTAAAGGTTTTAATGCGTTTACCGGTTATCCGATTAAATTGATAAACATAAGGGCCGTATTCGTCAGTAATAAATACGCTTTTGCCGTCATTAGAGACGCGAATCGCTTCTGGGTCTAAGCGAGCGTTGAGTGGAAACGTCGATGCGTTAGCGGCGTTGAAATTATCAGCGCGGCCTGAGAAGTAAGATTTATGGGTTGTATTGAGTGACGGTGCGCCATTTGTGCCGTAAGTTAGCGGTTTACCGCTAAATAATAATGTTGTGCGCAGTAAAAACGGTGACAGAATGTACGGCATTGAACCAGTCACTAATGCGTCGTAATCAGGGTTTGCCGCTAAGGCTAAGTTCAGCGTTTGTACGCGTGGAATATAAGACGTGGTGTCGTCAATATCAGCGTTATAAGACACTGCGTTAGGACCACGGTCAGGTAAGGCTAAAAACGTGTTGCCACCCGCATAGGCTAAACCAGAACCTAAACCACCTAAAATATTACCGGCGACGCCATTTTCTAGGGCAGCCGATGTTTTGACAGATAGGTCTTGATAAGCGGCATTAATTTCGCCCATTGCAATTAATTGCACATCTGCATGGGCGAGTGAACTGATAATACACGCCGATAATAAGCCGGGTAATAAATATTTCATAGTCATAAGCCTCTTAAAGTGAATTTAATCGGCTATTATTGAATAGCAATATGACTGTATAGTGACAGGTCGGCTTCGAACGGGTGTAAGCGGGGTTATCTTCTTCTGGCCCCTGTCATATTGCCTTTCATGCCACGAACCATGCTGGCTATTTTAGCAGGGTTACCGCCTTTGAGTTTTTTCATCATTTTTTGCATGACTTCAAATTGTTGTAGTAGGCGATTCACATCGTGCAATTCTTGACCACAGCCTGCTGCAATGCGTTTTTTGCGATTGCCTTTGATTCTGTCTCTTATACACATCTCCGAGCCCA
>CAWUNX010000530.1:0-1659 GCA_963923905.1 uncultured Methylocucumis sp. | reverse complement strand
TCGTGTGGTTGAAATTATTAATGCCACTCAGTAATCATGCCGAACGGTATTGGCCAAGCACAGACTGAATTGTTCCAACTCGGTAAGCCCGAGCGCATCGCCGCAGCCTGTCAACAAGCGGCTGAACAAGGGTTGGGCTACCTCGATCATGAAGCGGCCTTGCATGTGCACAGCAGCCAAGTCAACGAATTGCCAGTACCCTTAAGAATTTATGTCGGCTGCGCGACCGTGCTATATGGCGATATTGAGCAAGCCGATTTAATCAAAATTCACAGCCAATCTGGAAAGCTCAGCCTGATGCGCTACGATGACTTTATCGGCCAACCACTGCCACGTTTATTAGAACGGGTCAAAATCAACTTACGCGAACAGACTTTTGATCTTTACCAGTATGGCGAAGACTACGCGCCACCTTATCTGTATCTGAAATCCCGTTTTATCAACGAAGAATTCCCTTATTACGCCGAACAGTCACATTTTGACGAACAACTTCAAACCCTAGGGCTATTTGACTTCTCCGGCTACGGACTCAAGCCCAATGACTTTCAGAAAACCTTGGCAAGCGCCCGTTGGGCCATTGATGGCTTCCAACTGGTACGCAGCCAAACCGTTCCGGACATCGACAGCTTATGTGGACGCTACCTCAGCTATCGGCAACTACTGGAATGCGGCGAAACCCAACATGCCACAGGTTTGTCGAACCTGCCCAAACAACCCGACAGCTACACCGCCTTGTATGAACTGGCAACGCAGATACTCGATCCCATCATTGACTACTTCGGCATGATCCGCCTGACCTACGGATTTTGTTCCCACGAATTAGGCAAGCATATCAAACACCGTGTCGCCCCCAAACTCGACCAACATACCGCCCATGAACGTAATAGCAAAGGTAATTTAATTTGCCCGCGTTTAGGCGCAGCAGTAGATTTTATTATTGAATACGAAAACATGCGCGAAGTCGCCGATTGGGTAGCCGCCAACTTGCCGTTTGACAGGCTGTATTTTTATGGCGAAAACCGACCCGTACATGTGAGCTTTGGGCCAGAGTTTAAAAGGGATTATATTAAGATGGTAGTCACAGAGAGTGGGAGGCAAGTGCCACGAAAGCAGCTTTAGCCAACTTTAGACTCGGAATTTTGCTGAGCGCTATGGCTTAAAAACTCCATCATGTCCTCGTTATGCACGCGCGCGTAAATGTCTTCAACTGGTAAAGTCAGACCAATTTCTTCAAAAGTGATGTCATCACCCAAAAAATAACGCCTAGGCAACCACGATTCGCGCCGTCTAATCACTTGAATATCGACAAAATCCTGCTCTATCAAAACATATTCTTGCAGACTCGATAAATTAATATAAGCAAGCAATTTAACCGACTCGTCCATTTTACGCGTTGCTTTGGACAACACTTCAACGATGATAAGGGGCGAATCGGTAAAATAAGGCTTGGATTCGTCAAAATGACAGGCAACAATCACATCGGGATAAAAAAAGTTAGCGCCTGCTTTGACTTTCATATCCGAACCAAAAGGCTCGCACGGAGAACCCTTTAAATGATTTCTGAACTCCGCATAAACATTGCCAGCAATACGTTCATGATTAGCGCTTGCCCCTGCCATCGCATAAACACAACCTGTCTCTTATACACATCTCCGAGCC
>CAWUNX010000529.1:0-1683 GCA_963923905.1 uncultured Methylocucumis sp. | reverse complement strand
ACCATCTGAAACCCACGCTACATAAGGCTTACAGGGGTTTTCTGACTGACACTATATACAGTCCCACGCTGGAGCATGAAAGCAAGAACACTCCCCCTCTCTTTACGACAAGCCCGAAGGCTTTTGTAAGGTTTCCTACAATAGTAAAAGCCAAAACTCTCTGAAATTCAACAACCTGGCTGATGGCATAGCATTTGCTTTACTCAAAACAAAACAGCTATGGGGTCAGCGTTATGAAAACCACAAAAGATATTGCCGCGTTATTAGACGAACCTGCGTGTGAGCATAACAAAAAGGAGAAATCCGGTTGTGCCAAACCTAAGCCAGGTTCGGCAGCCGGTGGTTGCGCGTTTGACGGTGCACAAATCGCGTTACTGCCTATAGCCGATGTTGCTCATATTGTGCATGGCCCTATCGCCTGCGCCGGTAGCTCTTGGGATAACCGAGGTACGCGCTCCTCAGGGCCTGAGCTTTACCGTATCGGCATGACAACAGACTTAACCGAGCAAGATATTGTCATGGGACGCGCGGAAAAGCGCTTATTCCATGCCATTAAACAAGCGGTAGAAACCTATGCGCCACCAGCAGTGTTTGTTTATAACACCTGTGTCCCTGCCCTCATCGGCGATGACATTAATGCGGTGTGTAAATCGGCGCAAGAATTATGGGGTGTGCCAGTTGTGCCGGTGGATAGCGCGGGCTTTTATGGCACGAAGAACTTAGGCAACCGTATTGCTGGCGATGCGATGGTTAATCATGTCGTCGGTACGCGCGACCCTGACCCGTTACCCAGCACCGCACCTAAAAATATCCGTGTGCACGATGTTAATTTAGTCGGTGAATACAACATCGCTGGAGAGTTTTGGCATGTATTGCCGTTACTCGATGAATTAGGCTTAAGGGTATTATGTACCTTATCCGGCGATGCGCGTTTCCGCGAAGTACAAACCATGCATAAAGCTGAAGTCAATATGATGGTGTGTTCAAAAGCGATGTTAAATGTCGCGCGTAAATTACAGCAAAAATACGGCACGCCGTGGTTTGAAGGCAGTTTTTACGGCATTACCGATACCAGCTTAGCCTTGCGCGACTTTGCCAGAGTCATTAACGACCCCGATTTAATCGAGCGCACCGAAGCGTTAATCGCGCGTGAAGAAGCGCGTATCCAAGAAGCCTTAGAGCCTTGGAAACAGCGTTTAAACGGCAAACGCGTATTGTTATTTACCGGTGGCGTTAAAAGCTGGTCAGTCATTTCCGCGTTACAAGATTTAGGCATGGTGGTCGTCGCCACCGGTACGAATAAATCCACTGAAGAGGACAAAGCGCGTATCCGTGAATTAATGGGTGAAGACACGTTAATGATTAACGATGGCAGCCCGAAAGAATTGATTCGCATCGTGCGCGAATACAAAGCCGATATTTTAATCGCTGGTGGTCGCAATATGTACACGGCGTTAAAAGCCAAAATCCCGTTCCTAGATATTAACCAAGAGCGTGAATTTGGTTACGAAGGCTATCAAGGCATGTTAGAGCTAGTACGGCAACTGGCTTTAACGATAGAAAGTCCAGTCTGGGAGTCGGTCAGAGCACCTATGCCGTGGCGGGTGGCTAAAACCAATGATAGCCAGTTAGCACAAGCCTGTCTCTTATACACATCTGACGCTGCCGACGATACTCCTTGTG
>CAWUNX010000528.1:0-1685 GCA_963923905.1 uncultured Methylocucumis sp. | reverse complement strand
AGCTATCGTGATGGGCTAACACTGCTGCCAATGCCTGACGTAAACTGTGTTCTGACAGCGTTTGCTTAGGCGTAACCAACAACGATTGATTCCAATGACTGCGCTTAAGGATAGCTTGCTCGAAAAACTCGGCTTGAATCGGCGTTAACGCTACGTCACCAGTAGCAGCAACGACCTCACCGCTATCGTGAACAGGTTGTGCCACTTTGGCTAACCCGGCTAGCGTTGGGTATAAAAACACGTCTTTAGGCGCGAAAGTCAAACCAGCGGCGCGGGCGCGACTGACTAAGCGTATTGCTAAAATCGAGTCGCCGCCCAAACTGAAAAATGAGTCGATTAAACTCACCTGGGTTACGCCCAGCAATTCTTGCCATAGCTGAGCTAAGATGTGTTCTGTAGCGGTTTGCGGAAGTACAGCGGCATGAGTTTCTAATTCGTTGCTGCGCTGCCATTTAGGCAAGGCATGACGATTGAGTTTGCCATTACTAAAGCGCGGTAATGCCTTAAGCTTAATAATCGCTGCTGGCATCATGTAATCCGGTAAAACATTTTGAAGATATTGGCTTAAATGACCTTCATCGCTGTCATCATGAGTCGCAACAGCCGCCCAATAAGCGAGTAAGCGATGGTTAGCCGTGCTGCGGTCAATGATGACGACTGCTTCTTGCACTGCCGGATGCGCTAACAAGCAAGTTTCAATTTCTCCTAATTCAATCCTAAAGCCACGCAATTTCACTTGGTTATCTAAGCGCCCTAAGTACGCAATCATACCATCGGGCAGGCGGCGCACTAAATCACCGGTTAAATACATACGGCTACCGTCATTGATAAACGGGTCGGGCACAAAACGCTCAGCGGTTAAGCCGGGTCTATGTTGATAGCCACGCGCCAAATACGGGCCACCTATCGCTAGTTCGCCAACAACACCGTCAGGCAACAGGTTTAAATCCCTGTCTACGATATATAGCTGACGCTGACCTACTGCCTTACCTATCGGTGCATACGCTGTCGTACACTCGGTATCGGGTAAAGCTGTCCAGGTCAGCGGGGTTATCAAGGTTTCGGTAGGGCCGTAGCCGTTGATGATAGGAATATTGCCTAAGGCTCGGCGGAATAACGCTAAACTGTCTTTTGGCACAGCTTCGCCACCTACCGAACACGCGCGCAAAGCCAACGTTTTATTGTGAGCAACTAGCCATTGCGCTACTTCGGCTAAATACCCAGGCGGCATTTCAAACCAAGTGACTTCATGCTGAGATAGCGCTAAATAGGCTTGTTCCGCCGACCATAAGGCATCTCGGATTAATAACCGGCAACCTGTTATCAGCGGCACTAGCCATTGTTCCATTGCCGCATCAAACGTGAATTCAGCAAAATGCAATGCACAATCATCTTGACGCATGGCATAGGTTTGGGCAATGGCTTGGCAATGTTTAGCCAACGCACCATGGCTGACGGCGACGGCTTTAGGCACACCGGTGCTACCAGAGGTGTGAATCAAATACGCGGCGTGGTCAGGATGCAGTAACACATCAGGTGGCGTATCGAGCTGGTCGTCGAGGATTAGCTGTTCGGGCAAATGCGCGCCGTTGTCTGTGCTTAACCAAAGTTGCCAAGGGTCTTGACCTAGCAAAGCCTTAGCGCTTAAACCTAACTCAGCGGCAAGTTCGGTGGTTTCGTGGTGT
>CAWUNX010000527.1:0-1732 GCA_963923905.1 uncultured Methylocucumis sp. | reverse complement strand
GCGTCAGATGTGTATAAGAGACAGCGCGCGCACTGCTCGTCGTAATTTTCCCCCAATCAGCACTAGAAAAATTTAACGCAGCTTGTTGTGCATTCGTGACTTGTGCACTGATAGAATCTTGCTGGGCTTGCACTTCTTCAAAAGAGCTGTAACCGGTTTCTGCTACACCTGTCATAAAACCTAAGAAAGGACCTATGCCTGGAATGGCACCCAAGCCGGCGCCAACTAATTGAAAGCCTAAATGAATACCTAATTGTTGCAAATCAGGGCCGGTATCGGTTGGTAACGTCACGGCATTAACAAAATTGGCTAACGTATTGGTGTTAAAGTTAAAACCCAGGGTTCCAGCATCGCCGCGTACATCGAGGATATATTGGTCAGCGCCATCGCCGCCAAAAAGTTGTTTGTTAGCACCGTCTATACCGGCAATAGCATAAATGACATCATTGCCGTCGCCACCTTTAACGACATCTTGGTCTGGAGGTGGAGCTTGTTTAGGGTCAGTCACGGCTGTTCTAGCAACGTTGAATAATGCCAGCAATTGGTCATCGCCCACGCCTCCGTCGATAATGTCGCTGCCATTGCCGCCGTCTAACGTATCATTGCCGACACCTCCGGTAATCGTATCGTTACCGCTATCGCCTTTGATATTATCATGACCGTCATCACCCGTAATTGAGTCATTACCAAAACCGCTATTGATAACGTCATTGCCGCCATTGCCAACGACTGTATCATTGCTCAGAAAATCAAAGCCATCACCAATCCTATCGCTATTCTGGCTACCTTTAATATCAAAGCTTAAAGAGCCTTCATAGTTCAGCACGCCGCCGATGCCGTTTTGGATAGTACTAAATGTTCCTCCAGTGTGGAAAGCGACGATTCCAGTGCCGTTATAGCTTGAGTAATCAGCATGTAGTATTGTTTGGGCATTCGCTGTGATTCGGTCTGCTTCGTTCGCATAAAAATGGTTGATACCGCTACTGTCATCTAGCCAATCGCCAGCGCCGCCAAAGAGCGTGTCATTGCCTGCACCGCCGTGCATTTCATCCTTACCCGTGCCGCCAATCAAGCTATCGTTGCCGTTACCACCATTTAATACGTCATCGCCTGCACGACCATATATATAATCATCGCCGTCAGCGCCATTCAATTGGTCATCATCAAATGGCGTGTCAAAGTGCATATTGCGGTCGAAATCAGCACCAATAAGTATGTCATTGCTGCGGGTGCCGGTTACTTGAAAGTTTTCAATGCTGGATACGGTTAATATTGTTTTGTTATTGCTGCGACTCACGACGCGCTGGCTATCTAAAAGAATGCCTTGAGGGTTGGGCGTTCCAAAGACTACTGTGTTAATGAAAGCGTTATTTGCATTAACAATAGCGTTGTAATCAACAACTAAGCTATCTATTTGGCTAGCGCTACCAACAACTGTGCCGATTGCATTAGTAAATTTAGTCATCTTAATATCCTCGCAAATAGTTTAAAAATTTTAGGTTTCAAATATGCAGTGTTAAAGCAAGGTCAGACGAGCTAAGTGAGTTAATTATCGTAAAAGATAAAGCTTTGTTGTGTTTATCCGATCAATGCTTATTTATTTAAAGAGCTTATGATTCAAGCTCTATAAACACTTATAGCTATCATCGTGCCAATTTGTTTTAACTTAAAAATATATATAAATATCAATATCTTAAAGTGTTTGTGCGCTGTATTTTATTTGCTGATACTC
>CAWUNX010000526.1:0-1736 GCA_963923905.1 uncultured Methylocucumis sp. | reverse complement strand
TTGCAAGTAGTATAGAAATAAATAAATATCAATGACTTATAATTAAAATAAATCAAAAATAGCAAAAAAATAAGTCATATCACTCAAGTAACTGAGTGATATGACTTAGCTTTTATTTAACAATGTTTTATTCTGCTATCTCTGCGTTGTTTTTTAGTCCGCCTGCTCCTAAATGAATTAACGAGCTGCCTGCAATATCGCCGCAAGCATTGCCGCTTAATGTCTCAGTCTCAAATTGCGGTCCACCGAAATTGGCTAACACACCGCTGAGGTTTAATTGCGGCGACATGAGATGAATATCGCCGCTTAGTCCGGACTCCGATGCGGCTTGCACGACATTAAACCCAAAAACAGCAGGCGTCCATAACACCGGCTTGCCACCTAACAGTAAAGAATTACCGCTAGAAACTAAGCCTGCGATATTCAGATTAATCGTTCCGCCTCGACCAGAACGGGCATTGGCTTGCATTAACCCGGTTTGCATCAGTAAAACATTTGCCGTGACGTTTATGTCGCCACCATTGCCTTGCTGATTTAGCACAGAGGTAGCAAAACTTGAGTTCACTAAATTTAATAGACTGCCTGCACGAACAAAAATATCGCCACCATCACCATTAATTGGCGTGAATACACTATTTGAAATTGGCTTATCAACGATGGTATTGATCAACGAGTCAATCAGTTCAATCGAACCGTCACTGGTTAAGCGTATCGAGCCACCGGCACCGCCTGCTGATAATGTGTTGACAACGCTGGTATTTAACAACAAGGATTGACCCGCGCTTAACGCAATATTGCCAAAATGATCGCCAACCACCGTTTCTGATGAGATTATGGAATTAGTGAATATCATCTGATTTAAACTGTTAACGGTTATTACCCCGGCTGGCGCATTAACCAAGGCTTCAGTTAAAATCTTACTGTTATAAGCCAAAATATTAGGCGCAATAATCGTGATATGCCCAGGCGTGATGGTCTCAGGGTGTAATGAGACAATATCATTAACAATGCTTATCGTGGCAAAATTAAGCCATAGCCATTGGTTAATCACTAAATCGATATTGCCAGGGCTTCTATGCAGCGAGTTATTAAGCGTCGGGGTAAAAATAATCGCATTAGAAGAAATACCTATGTTGGCGTCATTCGCAAACCCATTAATGGTTAAGGTATTAGCATTGATGTAAATATCACCCGCTTGACCCTCACCACTTGAGAACGTAGCAATCGAGGCCTTGCCTAATAACACTAAATCTTTAACTGCAAGGTTAAGATTACCGCCATCACCTAAGCTGCCTGGATTGGTTGCGGAGAAAACGCCCGAATAACGTTGCGCTGAACGACCATCAATCCATAACGTGTTAGCACTAATATCAATTTGACCCGCATCACCTACTGACCGCGTACTTGATGAAATCATGCCATCATCCGTTAGATTAATGGTATCAGCGCTGACTTTAATAGTCCCTGCCGAGCCGGTGCTACCTTGATAAGCATCGGAAAAAATACCGGTCAGAAAATTCGTACCGTGACCGTTGATGAACAGGTTATCGGTATTAACACGCACGCCGCCAGCATCGCCTTGTGCCCATGTATTTGCAGAGATTTCGCCACCGTTAATAATGTCGATGTTTTTAGCATTAACCTCTACGATGCCGCCAGAACCTAAGCCCTGCTGAACAATAGATAAGGCTATTTCCATCAACGCCAATACCAAGAAATGAGCGATAATACATAAT
>CAWUNX010000525.1:0-1736 GCA_963923905.1 uncultured Methylocucumis sp. | reverse complement strand
CAGCGTCAGATGTGTATAAGAGACAGAGGTTGTACGGCGGAAAATCAAAACTTGGTGCTTTGGCGGTGGGATAACCTCAGCGAAAACCAAGTGAGCTTGATTGATGATTTTGGGCGGTTGCCGATAACTGCCGATTCTTGGCGGACACAATCTGACTAATTGTTTAGTCACCGGTGCTTAGGTCAGTATATTTATCCAGTGGTATAACCACGAGTATCGACACAACGGCATTCAATAGACGTAAAAAATAACAGTCTCCTCAAAAACTCAATATCGCTTCTTGTGGGCTATCGGTAATCCATCAAAAAGCACCTTGAATAACTGCGTATTGCTAGGAATTAACGCATAATCGCATAAAGCTAAAAACGGCGCATCGGTGAGACTATCGCCCGCGCCTATGGTAAAAATCTCACCTGCTTGTTGATAACGGGCTAATAAAAACGCCACCGCGCGTTCTTTGCGAATCGCATTAGGTAGGATTGCTAGATTATTACTGTTTAAATGCCAATAAAAACGGCCATCGGCAAGTGCCGGGTGGTTAAGTAAACAGTCATCTAAGAGTTGGCGTAATGGCGCTTCATCGCCAGAACGGTGTTTGACGACAGCAAACAAAATTTCGCCATAATCTTCGACTAATCGGGGTTTGTAGTCTGGAAAATCTTGGCAATACGCCAAAATAACTTGCCATAACGCCTGTAATTGCGGCTGCCATTGCGCTTGCTCGGTTTTCATCCGTTGCTGCCACTCAGTATCAACTTGGCCGTGTTTGTCCAAAATAACCGCGCCATGATTTAACACGGCTTCTTCAGTAAATGACAACAACACCCGTTGAAACGCGCCGCTATCTCTGGCGGTAACGGGAACAATTTTAAAGTCTCGACTTAACCATTGCCAAAGCCATTGCTGTTTAGGCGTTGCAAATGAGTTTTCACGGCCATCGGCGAGTAATGCGCGTGTCACTAACTCAGCCGGGTCGTAACCTGGCTTTAGCTTGCGCAAGGTTTGAAACAAGGTGTCGTCAAGGTCGATAAAAATATAAGCTTGCATCAGGGGCGCTAGTATCGGTTAATTCAAAGCGCGCGCTAATCGCTTGCCAAGCAGTTAGCCTAGCCAAGATTACGTCGTTTAGCGGCGTTTCATGACAGATAATGACTTCGCGGTAGTGTTCGCGCGTGAAGTTGTACAGAAAATTTGGGATGTTATCACCATAGTTATCAGTAAATTGGCAAACATTCGCAATGTCATTGCCAGGATAAATAGGTGAGCGCGTGGTGCTTTGCACTTTAACTTTAAAGCCTAGCGCGGTTAATTGACTGGCTAATAAATACGCAGGGGCGTTACATTCTCCCGTGCCTAAGACCAACAGGGGGCGTGTGTCATCGCGTGACGAAGTAAAATAGGCTTGTACTGTTTTGGCGCAGTCTTGCGCTAGTTGTATGGGCTTAGTAATGCCTAAACGCCCAGGCCAAGCTAAATACGCTTTTTTACATGTGGGTGAGCTATCGACATTAACGGTTATTGTATCTACTACAGCGTTATGGCTATCGGTAAACGCAAAGCGTCCTGAACGCAAATACACCCAAGCTATATTGACACCGGCTTGTTCAGCCAATTCGATGCGCCGTTCAGGCTCAGCAAAATTCACTAAGCTAACAATAACGACTTTTTTTAACTGTGGGTTGAGCTGTCGGTAGGCTTGTATTAAGTGTAAAAACGTCGTGCCGGTACTGATTTCA
>CAWUNX010000524.1:0-1742 GCA_963923905.1 uncultured Methylocucumis sp. | reverse complement strand
TATTGCGTGAGATTAATTGGTTTACCGCCGAACCACCTACCGCTTGGCAATACACGGCGGCACATCCGGCTAATAAATCCAGTTTTACCGATAACTTATCTTCATTGCCGTCTTGGCTGAGTTCGCCAAACTGTGCAGCTTCTAAAAACTTAGCGTTATCCATATCGACGGCATAAACCGCAAACGATTTAGCCGAGCCGAAATGTTGATTAACCGTTTCCATATCGCTGGTCGCAAACGCGATTTTTAAGGCCGTTTCCATAAATTTTTCCTGTTCCGAGTCGGGCACGATGTGCATGCGTCTTGTTAATGACATGGCTTAGCGTAGTCGTTGATTTCGTGAGCGGGTTTTTGCGCATAAATCGAGTGATAAATCGGTATTTCCTCATGGCTGAAGTTAATGACCAGGTTGGCTAAATCGAATAAGGTCTGTCTAGTGCCTTGATAACCAATCCAGGTTTTTTGATAACCACCGATAATGTCGTATAACGGAAAACCGGCGCGTAAAATCGGTACGCCTAGGCGTTGCGCGGTATCAACAGCATGGGAATTACCAATGACGAGTTGCACTTGTTTGGCTTTACCCATGATTTCCATATCTTCTAAATCGCCAATTTTGACCGCCTCAACATTGAGTTTGGCGAGTTGTGGCGTATGGCAACTGGTTACGGCGGCGACAACTTCAGCGCCCATGTCTTGCACTAAATCGACAAAAGCGCCTAATAAATCAGCATCGGCGGCAATAGCGATTCTAAGTTGACCGAGCATAAAATGGGTGTCTAGCATTGCATCTTGCAATTGTCGGCGCTGCCGTTCTATACGTTCAGGTACGGGATTACCGCTGATTTCAGCTAATGTACACATCAGCGCATCGTTAGCTTTTAAACCGTATAAATGGTCGATGAAATAATTCGGCACGCCGGTTTTTTCCGCTAACACTTCAGCCGTTTTAGCCAGTGAAGGGCCAATTACGACAGTCGCAGCCGCTTCACCTAAGGTTTTCATTTCCGACATCAGTGTGCCGCCGATAGTGACGGGGCTAAAATCGTCTTCGGTTAAGCACCCATCTAGTGAATCCGATAAGTCAGGCACAAACACCGGACGTAACCGAAATTGCTCAAAAATAGTTTGCAATGCTTCTAGGTCGCCGGGCGTTAACATATAACTGACTAAGACATTGACTTGGCGCTGCCGTGTACCAGGCACAGTGCCTGCGGTTTTGGCATCGGGTACGACTGCGCGAATGATTTCAGTTAACGTCGCGGCATAACCGGTTTCGACGCTGCCGGTAAAATCGGGTGTGTTGACACCCACGACAGCAATATCATCGTATTCAGGATGCGCGGCGCGAAACTCGCGGATATTTCTATGCACATCCGCGCCTTGGGTTTCAGATAATCCGGTGGTTAATACAGTAATCAACGCCGGTTTAGACTTTTCTGAAATGACGCGTATGCCTTCACGCACGTTTTCATCGGCGCCTAATACCGAGCTGGCTTGATCCATCGCCGTGCTTTGTAATGGGATAGGCTCACGAAAATGACGCACGAAGAACACTTTGGCAAAAGCAGTACAGCCTTGCGAGCCATGCAACATAGGCATGGCGCGGTTAAAACCTAACGTAGCTAACGTGCCACCAGTGGGTTGGCTGGCTTTTAACGGATTAACCGATAAGGCTTTTTTGCGTTTTAAAATATCTGCCATAACTCACCTTTACGCCGCTGCTTGTGCTAACTCTGTCT
>CAWUNX010000523.1:0-1751 GCA_963923905.1 uncultured Methylocucumis sp. | reverse complement strand
CTGAAGGTAAGTATTTTAGCTTAGAAACCTCAAGCTTAAATTCGTTATTACCTGGTACGCCGATAAACTTTCACGGCATTATGGCCGGCGAAGTGCTAAGCCATGAGTTATCAAAAGACGCCGATGCGATTAAGTTAACTATTTTTATTAACAAACCTTACGATGCGTTTGTCAGAAAAAATACCCGTTTCTGGGCGGATAGTGGTGTGGATTTATCGGCAGGTGCTGATGGCTTTCAAGTGCGTACCGGCCCCTTAGTGTCGTTATTAAGCGGGGGCATCGCTTTTCGCACGGCGACAGAAGATACGCCGGAAGAAGTTGCTGATGAGCACTCTGTGTTTCATCTGTATGAAAACTATGAAAAATCGACCGAAGTGACTTATCAAAATTCGCTGAAATATGTCATGTACTTCACCAGTTCGGTGCGCGGTTTGACGTTAGGTGCGCCAGTACAGCTACGTGGTATACCCGTCGGTCGCGTGACTGATATTAGCTTAGAACTCGATAAAAAAACCGCAGAAATTCGTGTACCAGTCGTGGTAGAACTGGAATTAGAGCGAATGCGTCTTGTCAATGACTTACCCAGTGTTAGCAACAAAGATATGGTGCAAAACTTAATCAATAAAGGGCTTAGCGCTCAGTTACAAACCGGCAGTTTATTAACTGGGCAATTATTGGTGGATTTAGATTTTTATCCTAAAGCTAAAACCGTTCACCCAGATGCCAAAGATGTTGCCAGCGTGTACCCGGTGTTTCCAACGATTGCTAGTTCTATCGATCAGATTACCCATTCGGCGCAAATGATTATGGATAAAATCGCCAAACTACCGCTAGAGCAAATGAGCAGCGAAGTGACGCAAACCTTGCAAACTGTACGCACTACCGCAGGTCATGCTGATACCACCTTATCGGCAGCAACAGCGACACTGGCCGAAACAGAAAAAACCATGAGTTCAGCCAAACAAGTCTTACAATCTTTAGAGCCAGGTTCTACCACGCATTATGAACTCGATAAGTTATTACAAGAACTTAACCAAACAGCTAATTCAGTAAAGCGTTTAACCGATTACTTACAACAACATCCTGATACCTTATTGCGCGGCAAACCCAATGAATAACACCGTTAAAAATTATCGTGCAAAATTGTTTGGCTTACTCATCATAAATAGCCTAATTAGCGGCTGTGCGGGTACGCCTGCAACACATTTTTATCAATTATCGGTGCTGACAAAACTTAAAACAAGTGTTGCCCCACGCTCTGAGCATCTGCGTATTGGTGTTGGGCCATTAGCCTTAGCGGCCGTGTTACAACGGGAGCAAATTGTTACAAAAGAGCATGATAATCACGTTGCTATTGCTGAATTTCATCACTGGGCTGAACCTTTGCAAGACGGCGTATTGCAAGTCATCACGCGTAATTTGACCAATATACAACCTGAGTTTGAGTTTTACCGCTATGCTTGGAGTGCTTATGGCACGGTGGATTATAAGGTAATTATCGACATTACCCGACTTGACGCCGTATTAGGCCAACATGCCGATTTAGAAGCCAATTGGGTTATTATGAACGAAGCCAAGCATCAGCCAGAATTAAGTCAGCGCACTAAACTCAGTTTTCCTTTAGCCAGTGATAATTATTTGGATTTAGTGACGCGTTATAACGAGTTGCTAGTTAAGTTAACGGAACAGATTGCCATGTCGTTGGGATTTTTAATACACAAATAAGCAAGACAGTAGCGTATGACATCGTA
>CAWUNX010000522.1:0-1772 GCA_963923905.1 uncultured Methylocucumis sp. | reverse complement strand
TTACGCTTTCAGTTGTTTGCTGAAAAACCGAATTCTTAAACGCGTGGAGTATAGTTAAAACATACAGGTTCGACGATTTAATCGTCATAGCCGTCTTCAATAGATTGCATTTTATTCACATTTGAGCCTGCAAAATTACGCTTATAGGTATCATAGCTAAAGCCTTTAACATTAGCTTTACGCAGTCCCATGCCTATTGCTTTATACGTCTCTTCGTTGCTAGGCCAGTTATTAATGCCTTTTTCAGCCGCAATATCGCCTATACCCTTGAAAAAAGCACGGTAATCAGTGGCTTCGGAGGTTGATTTAACATAAGCGGCAGTGTACTCAGCAACTTCCTTTTCATAAGAGTTATCGCCATCCGGGCTAGAGGAACCGCTACTAAAAATTGCGCTACTAGAGTCAGAAAAACTTTTAGAGCTATCTGAAAATGAACAGCCTTGTAAGCTGCATACGACTTCAAAAATAAACACGACTAACAATGAGCGACATAAAAATTCGGTTGAATGCATAATTAACTCGCTGATTTGATGAGATGAAAAAAGCTTGCTCATATTAATCGAATGTCGCGAATTTAGGTAACTTTTTGCACAAGTTAATCGGAATACTGGTCAGGGCGTTTCTGTGGTAAATGGGCGAGTTCGACGGCGCAAACCGCATGATTTAACTTAATCAGGTTTTGCTCTTCTGCAATGTGCATAAACATCATATATAAAATGGGCATCCAAAACGGATTAATTAACAAGCCGCCTAGCACGCTATAAAACGTTCGTTTAGGATTTTTAAAAAAATTAAATGCATCGGCTAGCAAAGGCATGGGAGGCTCTTTAAACACCTTAACAATTGGCGATAATTTGAGCCGGTCATTAGCGGATAAAAGCGGCAAGCTAGCACACAGTTTTTTTTCAATAGCGCGTGAATTAACATGGGCACATACTGAAGAAAGGGTAAAAACCAATGCAACACCAGGCAATAACACGCTTGGCGGCGCAATCGGTGCTAACGTTGACGATAGCATCACGGTAGCAAAACCCAACATTAAAATATCTTCGCCGCGCTCTACATCACGATCAACGGCTTTAATAAGTTTGGCGAAGGCATTGCTATCGTGAGCGCTGATATAGGTTTCGGTTATTGGCATGGGGGTTTCTATAAGTAACGTCAAACAAGATGAGATAGAACTTGCTAACCTGTATAACACATGAGTCATGCAGGCTTAACATAGCTTTGCTAAGTTCGCTAGGCGCGTTGATGACTCTATAATCTATCGGCTAATCAACTAAGCGCAAATAATTTTTACTGTCGCAATAAGGAGGCATTATGCACAATCCCGTGGGTTGGTTTGAAATCTATGTACAGGATTTAGACCGAGCGAAACAATTTTATGAAACCGTGTTGCAAGTCGAGTTAGAGAGAATTGACAACATGGGTTTAACGTTATGGAAGTTTCCGCAAGTCATGCAAGATTATGGCTCATCAGGTGCGTTAATTAAAATGGAAGGGTTTGCGTCAGGTGGTAATAGCACCTTGGTTTATTTTTCCTGTGTAGATTGCTCAACAGAAGCGGCGCGTGTGTCTGAAGCTGGTGGCAACGTTATTAAAGAAAAGTTTTCTATCGGGCAATACGGCTTTATCGCGATAATAGAAGATACTGAAGGGAATAGGGTAGGTTTGCATTCTAGGGCGTAGGTTTATTAATAAAATCGTTAGCTAATAAGTAAGGCTATTTCCATCAACGCCAATACCAAGAAATGAGCGATAATACATAATCA
>CAWUNX010000521.1:0-1816 GCA_963923905.1 uncultured Methylocucumis sp. | reverse complement strand
GTTTGTTAGCTTTAAGTATAAGCTTAAGTTAAAACTTATCGGTTGGATATTAACGACTTGTCCAGCCCAAGTTATCAATGTATTGGTCGAATTTGCTAAGTTTGCTGTGCCATTACGGCGAATAATTAATATTTAAATGGTCAAGCATCACGTCACCGCTGTTATCGTTGCGTATTTTCCTGATGTCACGCGATTATATGAATTACTGGCAACGGTGTCGGCACAAGTTAATAGCATTGTTATTATTGATAATTCAGCGTCTGCTACGCTGCTCAATTGGTTAACGACTACACGATTTAGCCAGGTGAAATGCTTGTCCCAGTCCAGCAACTTAGGCGTTGCCGCAGCACAAAATATCGGTATTGCCTGGGCGATTCAACAGCACGCTGATTATGTCGTGTTGTTCGATCAAGATAGTTGCCCAGCACCTACTATGATTAATGAATTGTTACATGCTGTTCAGCGATTACAGGCGCAACAGCAACGTGTTGCTGCGGTAGGGCCACGATATTTAGATGCTCGACAAAACAATCCACCGCCGTTTATCCGCATTCAAGGGCTAAAGCTTCAGCGTTGTGCTTGCGATAAGCCCGATTCAATTGTCCCTGTCGATTATTTAATTGCATCAGGCTGTTTAATTCCCGTTACAACGCTTAATGCTACGGGTTTCATGCAGCCTGAATTATTTATTGATTATGTCGATATTGAATGGGGACTTAGAGCTAAAAGCTTAGGCTTTCAATGCTTTGGCATCTGTTCAGCGGAAATGGCGCATGAGCTAGGCGATAAGCCCATTGCTTTTTTAGGCCGACAAATACCTTTGCATAGCCCGCTTAGGCATTATTATCACTTTCGTAATGCGGTGTGGTTATATCAACAGTCTTATATTCCACTTAACTGGAAGTGCGTGGATGCTGCACGGTTATTGCTGAAGTTGGGTTTTTATAGCCTATTTGCTAAGCCTAGAGTTAAACACTTCGGCATGATGCTATTAGGTATAGGACATGGGTTGCTAAAGCGTTTAGGGCAAATTAATTCGAATTCCTAGGGTAAAACCACATCTGATAAATACTCAGCAAGATTTGAAATCCCATAGATAAGCCCATGAGCGTGCCTGAGATGACGACGACATAAGCAAATGATGGTGTGGCTTTAGTGATAAACCAAGAAACCACGTCTAACAGCATGGCGGCAAACGGAATGACAACGGCTACTCGCTTAACCATTGCCGGAATGTCACATAAGATAAAAATTTTGCCGATAAAAAATAAAATAAACGCAATACCGAATAAATGAATATGCGATATTCGCACTAAGCGTGGAATTGTCGCGCCACCCGCATGAGCGACTTCGGCAACACCGGCATAATGGGTTAAGTCGGGTAAAGACGGATTGACGCTTGGGTTATGACAAATAATGCAATCCCGATTCAAGATAGGCGCGATTTTTTCGTTATATCCTGGTTCTTCGGCGCCTTCATTAATCCACGCTAAGATAACGTCTTGGTCTGATAGATATTTCAGATTGGATTTCATAATCCCGGTAATCGCCGTGCCTAAACGCGTTCGGTCATTTGAGCCGTGATAACTAATCATGACATCTTCTATTGACAATCCTGCTTTGCCGTCTAAACCTTGATGGGTGTAATACAGATTAAATAAAGCCGCTAAATAGCCTAAACCTATGGTTAATAAGAATACGGTGTTGAGTATTCGCTCACTGACAGAGATGTCTTTAAAACGGCGAAAGTGTTCGGTAGCCATGGGCGTTGGTGCATAAATCATCAAATAGTCTAAACTAACTCTAAAGTTCAACT
>CAWUNX010000520.1:0-1821 GCA_963923905.1 uncultured Methylocucumis sp. | reverse complement strand
AAGAGACAGCATTCATCCTATCCACGCCGTTAATCAAGCTGATTTCTCATCCCATTACACAATTAGTTGCGACAGTAAAGGCGATTAGTCAAAGTAAAAACTATTCGTTACGGGCAAAAAAAATTCATAACGATGAAACAGGCTTATTAGTCGATACGTTTAACGATTTGATAAGAACTGTTGATGCGCAAAATCAAGCCTTGACTAAGGCTAAAGACCGTTACTTAGCGTTATACAACGACAACCCGACTATGGTGTTTAACCTTAAAGAAAGCGGCCTCATTTTGTCGGTTAATTTAACCGGTGCTAATTATTTAGGTTTAGCCATTGAACTTTTACAAAACCGTTCGATTTTCGATTTTGTCTATCCCGCCGATTTAACGATTGCTCAGGATTTAATCGCGCGCTGTCTACTTAATCCTAATCAAGTACAAAAACAAGAATTTAGACAGATTTGCATTGCCAAAGAAATTATTTGGGTAAGAGCAACTGCAAGGTTTATTGAAAGCATCGATGAGCAGCATAGTCTGTTATTGGTGTGTGAAGACGTCACTGAAACCCATAATCTAACGGCGCAAATTGCTTATCAAGCTAGCCACGATGCCTTAACAGGGCTGGCTAATCGAGCCGAATTTGATAGGGCGATTGCCGAGGCGATTCGTAGGGCACACGCTGAGAATACCGAGCATGTGTTATGTTATTTAGATCTTGACCAATTTAAAGTGGTTAATGATACCAGCGGTCATTTAGCGGGTGATGAATTATTACGTCAATTAGGTGATATTCTTAGAAAACAAGTGCGACGCCATGATTTTGTTGCGCGTTTAGGCGGCGATGAGTTTGGCATATTGATGTACGATTGTTCAATTAATGAAGCCTATACCGCATGTGAGCATATCCGCAATGCGATTCGCGACTTTCATTTTGCTTGGGATGACAGACGCTTCACGATTGGTGTCAGCATAGGCGTATCGTCGATTAATGATACGTCTAGCAACGCCGTGAATTTATTAAAAGAAGCCGATGCTGCCTGTTACGCGGCAAAAGACAAAGGTCGCAACCGCGTCCATGTCTTTAGACCCGATGATAAAGAACTCGCGATACGCCATGGCGAAATGCAATGGGTCGCTAAAATTCAACACGCGCTTGAAAATAATCACTTTTGTTTATATGGACAACCCATTGTTTCTATAACAGATATTGAGGAAGGCTTACATTTTGAGGTATTGATTCGTTATCGTGATGAACAAGGTAACACGATTCCTCCCGGCGCATTTTTGCCCGCTGCTGAGCGTTACAATTTAGCACCTGCACTCGATAAATGGGTGATACGCAACTTGTTTGAATGGATTGCGAACAGACCTGAGTTTTTAGAGCAACTTGCTTTGTGTTCGATTAATTTGTCAGGCTTGTCGCTAACGGATGAGTCTATGTTGGCGTTTATTTCCGAGCAATTGACGCAATGGCAAATTCCCACCCATAAAATTTGTTTTGAAATTACCGAGACTGCGGCGATTTCTAACTTATCAAATGCTACTGATTTCATTAATAAATTGCGAGAAAAAAACTGTTTATTCTCCCTAGATGACTTCGGTAGCGGCCTGTCGTCGTTTGCTTATTTAAAGAATTTACCAGTCGATTTTTTAAAAATTGATGGCCTGTTTGTTAAAGACATTTTAGATGATAAAGTTGACCTCGCAATGGTGAAGTCGATTAACGAAGTCGGGCATATTATGGGCAAACTGACGATTGCAGAGTTTGTCGAAAATCAATACCGTTCGGCATGATTACTGAGTGGCATTAATAATTTCAACCACACGA
>CAWUNX010000519.1:0-1836 GCA_963923905.1 uncultured Methylocucumis sp. | reverse complement strand
ATTATGTATTATCGCTCATTTCTTGGTATTGGCGTTGATGGAAATAGCCTAAGGGGTGTTTAATTTTATCGTATTGCCCTTACCATTTTTGTTGCAAGCAGACACTTTATATAAGGTTAGAATTTTCAAATAGTCACACGATATAATTTAACAGTTAAGTGTGGTAGGCAGCGTTTAAAATGAAGTCGCAGGCTATATAATGCTTTAACAAGGGAAAATACTCGCTTTATGATTGTTTATTTATCAATAACTTTCCTTGTTGTTGCGCTGCTAAAGTGGTCGCATGCTTCGGAAATTTTCACTTTTATAAACAAATTCATT
The DNA here is from genome assembly GCA_963923905.1 of uncultured Methylocucumis sp. Lineage (GTDB taxonomy): Bacteria > Pseudomonadota > Gammaproteobacteria > Methylococcales > Methylomonadaceae > Methylovulum. Next base: position 1,515 of record CAWUNX010000519.1, on the reverse strand, counting down.
GTATTTTTTGGTTAAATTTCCTATTCTTTACAGGTTTTACTTTTCGACGGGCTGTATTTTTAACAGATACAGCTTTTTTTACACCAAGAGAGGTCAATATGAAAAAAACATTAATCACGTTGGGTTTTGCCATGGTTGCATTAACTGGTCAAGCAATGGCTGATGAGTCAATTGAAATCGGTAAAAAGATTTATGAGCGCGCATTCGGTCGTGGTTGCGGCACTTGCCATGACATTTCTTCAAACCCACAATTATCTGTGTTGATTAAAGGTGGTCAATTAGACAGAGCAAAATTTGAATCTGTTCTAAAAGAAGGCAAAGGCGGTATGCCAAAAGCGATTGAAGAAATTATGAAAAATAAAGCTGTTGAAAAAGCAGGTTATGGTGAAGACCAAGCAGTTGATGCCTTATACAAATACTTAGAATCAAAATAAGCGCATCGTATAACCCCTTAAGTTATGCAAAAAAAAGCCGCTTGGGGTATCCCAGCGGCTTTTTTGTTGTGACTTGTTTTGAGGCCTATTTGTGGCGATGCAGATAGTGCACAATGCTTTGTTTGCTCGGCAGCTTTTTCAAGTGTCTTAACCAAATGCCGGTAACTGCCGCAAATAATAAAGCGCACGAAGCAATAGTTAAATAAATTAAGCGTTTCAACTGGGACATCTCACGCATAATTTGTTCATTACTATTAGTTTTATTTGCTTGAGTTGGCACTGAGTAAGTGCGTAGCATTTTGACATCGGTTTTAATGGCTTCTAACTCACCTAAAGAATTAGTCAATGTGCCGGTGCGCAAGCTTTGCTCTAAGGAATTGAGCTTGTTTTCTATCGAGCCACTGATTAAGCCAACCACTTGACCTTTTAACACGTCAACGTCAGTCGAGCCATTGTTATTGGTTTGGGCAATGTTAATGTCATCAGCCGTTATTGTCTTATAATCGCCTAAGAAATCACTAGAGGGTAGCCAGAAAACGCCCGCAAGTACGATAACAAACATTAAAAATATCACAGTTCTCAATAACCATCGATTAACCACCATGAGTTGCTGGTAGGATGGAATATCTGGCAACACAACAACTTGCATTTCTTTTTTGTTGTTTTTGTTCATTTTTCCCTCTCAAGGCAGGCTGAGTAAGCCTGCTAAGATTTTAGTTATTATTATGTACTGCGGGGATAGCGTTTAGGCTTTGCGTTGCCGTTTAGCGGCAATACGCATTCTTAACGCGTTTAATTTAATAAAGCCTTCAGCGTCTTTTTGGTTATAAGCGCCTGCGTCTTCTTCAAAAGTGGCAATGCTTTCGTCGAATAAGCTGTCGGTTTCAGACAGTCGGCCTACGACCATGACATTGCCTTTGTAGAGTTTTAAGCGCACTTTACCATTAACAAACGCTTGAGACGCATCAATCATGGTTTGTAACATTTTGCGCTCAGGGCTCCACCAGTAACCGTTATAAATTAACGAAGCATAGCGCGGCATTAATTCATCTTTTAAATGCGCGACTTCTCTATCTAAGGT
>CAWUNX010000518.1:0-1855 GCA_963923905.1 uncultured Methylocucumis sp. | reverse complement strand
TTTGCTAACCCGTATGGCGTGGCGGTGCTGTCCAGTTGTTTCTGGCCTTATACCTTTAAACATGGCGGCTTTCGCTTTTTTGTCAAGTTCTGTGAAAAGTATGGCATTCCGTGGGCGGTAGGTAAATATCCCGCCGGTACCAGCGATGCGATGATTAATGAACTGACCGAACGCTTAGCGGAAATGGTCGAAGATGCGGTGGCAGCGATTCCCGCCGATGGCTCGGTGGAACTGGTGTCGCTGTCGTCATCAGGACAATTACCCCAAGAGCGTTTGATTCAACTCTGCAACGCGGAAATAAGCAAGGCGATTAATTCTCAAACCTTAGCCACCGAAATCAACGGTCAAGGCAGTCGCGCAGCGGCGGAAACCCATCGAGGCCGCGAGCAGGATAATGGTTCTGCCGACCGAAAAATTGTTGAGTATTCCATGTCAGAGCTGTTCGCATGGACGACTGAGATTAATTTTATCGATGCCGCGCCACCCCGTTTTGAGTTTTTTGAAGAGTCCGAAGCCCGGCAAGAATGGGTGGATGTGTTTAATGGTGTTAGGGCGTTTCTTGATGTTCCAACGGCATTTGCTTATGACCGTTTGCAAATCCCGCCGCCGATTGACGGTGAACCGGTACTGCCCAGAGCCAGCGCACCGGCACCGGTTCCGCTAAGCGATTTTGCAGCGGCAGTGGTGGCAGACATCGATCCAACGCCAGTATCTGCACATACCGAACAATTAGCGCGTGACACCGAGCCATCGATTAAGGCGATGCTTGATACTATCCGCGCCCATGTTGAATCGGCTGATAGCTTACCGGCGTTACGCGACACGTTGTTAGCCAGTTTCGGTGCTTTAGAGTCTGATGACTTGGTTAAAGTTATGCAGTTTGCCTTTGCCGCTGCTGATTTATCGGGGCGGTTTGATGTGAGTGAGGCGGCTAAACATAATGTCGCTTAACCTCTCACCAACCCAGCTCGCTTTTAATGCTCGTGGCGACGGTTCGTTTAATAAGCCGTTTCAAGCTCAGGTCGCTTTTTTCCGGTCAAAGCTGAATCTACCTACTCAACATTACGACGACATCTTAAAAAGCGCGCACGACCGGGCATTTATGGTCGCTGGGGCAATGAAAGCCGATTTATTGGATGATTTACGCAAAGCCGTCGATCAAGCGATTGAGCAAGGTCAATCAATAGGCTGGTTCCGTCAGCAATTCGATAGCATTGTGCAAAAACATGGCTGGGAAGGTTGGACGGGTAGCGATAACGCAGCCGGTCGTGCTTGGCGGACGCGGGTTATTTATCAAACTAATTTATCAACCAGTTATGCGGCGGGGCGTTGGGCGCAATTACATGACCCTGATTTGTTGTCAGTTAGGCCGTATTGGAAATATGTGCATAGCGATGCGGTCAGTCATCCCAGGCCGCTGCATGTGTCCTGGCATGGTTTAGTATTACGTTATGATGATCCGTGGTGGCAAACGCACTTTCCGCCGAACGGTTGGGGTTGTCATTGTCGCATTGTGCCAGTTAAAGCGAGTGAATTTAAGGGTGATAAAGCACCGATTGATGGGACATATACTAAAGTTGATCGCTTTGGCCAGCGCCATGAAATCCCTAAAGGTATTGATTACGGCTTTGATTATGCACCCGGTAGTCGTCAAGAAGTATCGTTACGCACACTGGTGCAAGAAAAGCTTGTGCGTTATGACCCGGCAATAACCAAAGCGTTAAGTCGGGATGTTAATCGTTATGTCAATGCCCATGAAAAAATTCAGGCGTTTGTTGAACGCGCCTTAGCGGATAAGTCAGGCTATTTCCATCAACGCCAATACCAAGAAATGAGCGATAATACATAATCAAAT
>CAWUNX010000517.1:0-1855 GCA_963923905.1 uncultured Methylocucumis sp. | reverse complement strand
CTCGTGTGGTTGAAATTATTAATGCCACTCAGTAATCATGCCGAACGGTATTGATGGGAAACCAACTCTATGCCTTTACCAGTCAAGGTGAATACGGTCGGTTTTTTAATGGCACGCATTCGGTTAACTTTACGAATGCCTTAACCTGTTTGGAATTAGAAGAGTTAAAAGGACGTAGTCATTTACAGCAGGTTGTGCTGTTGATTTTGATTTATCAAATTCAGCAGGCTATGTATCTGGGTAGCCGAGAGCAACGTAAGCTATTGATTATCGATGAAGCTTGGGATTTGTTAGCGAAAGGCAATGTCGCCAAGTTTATTGAAACAGGTTATCGGCGCTTTCGTAAATACAACGGCTCAGCTGTAACTATTACCCAGTCATTGAATGACTTGTACAGTTCACCGGCAGGCGTGGCTATTGCCGAAAACTCAGCCAATCTATTTTTATTACACCAAAAACCAGAAACGATTGAAGCCATTAAACGCGATCATCGAATCATGATCGGTGAAGCTGGGTTTGAATACTTAAAATCAGTTCATACCATTGCGGGGAGCTACGCGGAAATCTTTTTCATAACCCATTATGGCGTGGGTATAGGGCGCTTGATGGTGGATAGGTTTTCTAAATTGCTGTATTCCACGCATCCTAACGACATTAAAAAAATTACGGCAAAAACTCAGTTGGGCATGAATATCACTGAAGCGATTCATGCGGTGATAGCCGAGGAAGAAATCGCAGGTTAATTCATCTTAGGAGTAAGCTTATGGCAAGCAACGACCAGCCTTCGGTCCCGATCCAGTCAGAAAGTACGCGGGTAAAGAACCTGTTTTTGACGCGATATCGCGGTGATGCGATTGAAAAAAGTATTTATTTAATGTCATCTGAAATGTCGATGGCTTTTCGTAAGCATTTTGACGGTATGTCACGTTCGCTGTTTTATATCCGCTATTACAGTAAAGCTTTAAAAAACCAAGCGCTAGAATACGAGTTGGAAGCCGCTGTCATGACCTTACTGCAAGAGGCTTTGGCAAAAATAAGCACGAAAAATACCTTGGTGGATCAAGTTATCAAGCAACATCAGGTCAAAATCAAACATGGCAAGCAAGGTCATCAAATTCAGGCGTCCATCATTGATCCGTTAGCGAATCATTATTTGGAGTTAATGGTTGCTGCTGATGAGGTCGTGCGTAAGTACACCGCTTTATGGTTAGCGCTGGTTATTAACGATCAGCAAAAAAGACAAAGCGTGAATGAAGTCATTGCTAGTGTTCGAGAGCTGCATGCTCAATGTACACGTATTAGCTTAGGCTTACGGGATCGCTGTTCGCCGCACAACCCGTCGTCTACGCCGCGAGTCGATGATGCAGGTGAAGTTGAATTTGTTGACGAAAATTCTACTGGGCTGGCGGCGTGAACGGCTCTACGTTGCAAGGGTTGAGGATGATGTTAATGCTGTTGCCATTTGTCGTCCAGGCCGAGTGTAGAGCTGACTTGTTTGCGGTTACCGATGAGTTTGGTGACGTATCGCGTTATGAGCTTTCAGAGCCGTATTATCACCAAAAAGAGCGTGGCTGGTTTTGGTATGAGACCTTACCGGAGGCACCGGCAGAACAGGAAAGCGTGCCAGAAACAAAAAAGCCCGTCGAAAAATCTAAAACTGAACAGACTCAACAGACGCCATCTCCTAAGTTGTTATCTTCTGAATGGTTTCGACAGCATTTAACCGCGTACCGGGATCAAGCAATTGACCAACCCACGCCCGAAAATGTGACGGCCTATTTATACTTGCAACGCATCATGTTGCCGACATTCCGCACCCCATATCTAGTTAAAAATGATTTAAACTGCGCCAAAC
>CAWUNX010000516.1:0-1864 GCA_963923905.1 uncultured Methylocucumis sp. | reverse complement strand
TACACAAGGAGTATCGTCGGCAGCGTCAGATGTGTATAAGAGACAGCTGCCTTACCGCGCGCGCAGCTATGAGTTATTGCTGGCGGCGCTGGTGCAAACCATTGCTGATTGGTCGGGTCATCACCGGGTGAGCCTGATGCTGGAAGGTCATGGCCGCGAAGCCGACGCAGTGGCCGCCGCGACCAACAGCCCGGCCTTAGACTTAAGCCGCAGTCTGGGTTGGTTTACTAGCCATTACCCGGCCAGCTTTGACGCCCAGCAACACCTAGGCGAACTTCTTCTCAGCATCAAAGAACACTTAAGACAGCTACCCGATCAAGGACTAGGCTATGGCGTACTGAAATACTTAGGCAGCGCAGAGCAGCAACAAGCGCTGCAAACCGCACCAAGCCCTAAACTTCGTTTTAACTATTTGGGGCAGTTCGACAGCCAGTTTAATGAACACAGTTTATTCAGTCAAAGCAACGAAACCACCGGTGACGAACACGCCGCTGACGCACCGCTGACCGTCGAATTCGATATTAACGCCTACAGCCAGAACGAGACGGTTCATCTCGATATAGGCTATAGCCGCGCGCGTTATCATGCTGAAACCGTACAACACCTAGCCGACCGGCTCGCTGAGCAGTTCAAACAACTGCTAGACCATTGCCGGACTGCTAAACCAAGACTTAGTCCGTGCGATGTGCCATTAGTCAGTCTAAGCCAAGCCCAATTAGACTTGTTACAGCAGCATAGCGTCATTACTGATGTTTACCCCCTGTCGCCTATGCAACAGGGGATTTTGTTTCATGCGTTGCAAACCGGTGAGCATGACCCGTATTTTTATCAACGCGTGTTTGTGTTGCGCGGTGATTTAAATGCTGCGGCATTACGGCAGGCTTGGCAGGCGGTTATAGAGCGTCATCCCGTGTTACGAGCAGCGTATCTTTACGAAGACCCATCCATACCGCTAACGGTTATTCACGCTCATCGCACAGTGGAGTTTTTCGAGACTGACTTACGCAATATGACTGTTACTGAGCGTTGGGCTAAGTTAGCAACGTGTATAGAACGTGAACGTAGCAAAGGCTTTGATTTTTTAGAAAAACGTGGTTTTGAATTAAGTTTGTTCCAAATAGCTGAACAAGAATGGTGGTTATTATGGAGCCACCACCATATTGCATTGGATGGCTGGAGTATGGGGCTGGTGTTACGCGATATGTTTCTGGCTTATCACGGGCACTCTTTAATAGTGGCGCCAGATTACCGCAACTATATTGCGCATTTGGCAAAAACTGAGCCTGAACAGGCATTGCAATTTTGGCGGCAAACCTTGACTGGTTTTACCACGCCCACGCCGTTACCACTCGCTACATTAACTAGCCCCGGTGACGATAGCCGTTATGTTGAAGTTCAACAGCAGTGGTCAATGGCCGATACTGCCGCGTTACAACATGCCGCTAAAGCTAACGGCATAACGTTAAACACCTTGTTACAAGCCGCTTATGCTTTATTGCTATCACGGCATGGTGGTGGTAACGATGTAGTCTTTGGTATGACGGTTTCTGGGCGCTCGTCTGGCTTAACCGGCATAGACGATATGGCAGGTTTGTTTATTAATACCTTGCCGTTACGGGTAAAGCTGCGGGACTCCGACCCGTTAAAAACATGGCTAAGCGACTTGCAAAGCCAAACCGCTTTACTACGCGAATTTGAAGCCACGCCATTAGCTGATATTCAACGCGTGAGTGAATTGGCTGACGGCCAAGCGCTGTTCTCAGCTATTTTAGTCGTAGAAAACTATCCTCTGGATGCTGTACTGCGGGAAGCCAGACACAGCATACACATTAGTTTCTGTCTCTTATACACATCTGACGCTGCC
>CAWUNX010000515.1:0-1866 GCA_963923905.1 uncultured Methylocucumis sp. | reverse complement strand
GTACGAACGATTTGGACGTTTACTGCTTATGCGGTGATTTTGGCGCTGATTACCGCTCGTATGATAGAGGGTGTTAAGAAAAGCGAGCAGTTTGCGCAAGAATTGGCTGTATATAGGCAAAAGATTGCTGAGCACGTTCCTGGTGGCATATATCAATTATTGTTGCGGCGCGACGGTAGTTATAGTTTTCCTTATGTGAGTGCGGGATTTTGTTCCTTATTTAACATTGAAGAACACGCCTTAGCTAAAGACGGTATGGTTTTATTTAATATTATTCATGAAGATGATAAGCCTATGGTGGCGAAAACCTATTTAAATACCGATAACTTAGCACCGCTCACCCGCCAATCGTTTAGAATTTATCATAAAAATCAATCTATTTTATGGTTAGAAACGTCCGCAACACCTGAACAGCTTACGACGGGTGATGTGTTATGGCATGGCTTTGTGCAAGATATAACGGAGCTGCAACTCGCTAAGCAACAATTAACAGCGACATTGGAAAATACGCCTAATGTTGCGGTGCAATGGTATGACCGTTATGGCGTTGTGCGTTATTGGAATCATGCCTCCGAGTTGCTATATGGTTGGACTGCTGAAGAAGCGGTAGGCAGCCGTTTTAGCTTTTTATTTCATGCTAGCGAGTCGGCGTTACAATTCCCAGAGCAGCTTAAATATATCGAGGAAACCGGGCAAACCATTGCAGCGTTTGAATGCATTAAAAATGATAAACAGGCGAATAAACGCGTAGTGACCGAAACAATATTTGCGATTCCTGGCCGTGATGAGCCGATTTTTGTTTGTGTCGATGTTGATATTTCTGCCCGCAAGCAAGCCGAAGAAAGCTTAAAACAAAGCGAAGACCAATTTCGTAGATTGTTTGAGTTATCACCTATTGGTATTGCGCTTAATGATTTTATTAGTGGTCGATTTTTAGAGGTGAATCAAGCTCTACAAGAGGCTACTGGTTATTCTCGCGATGAAATATTAGCGATGAGTTACTGGCGTATGACACCGGCGGAGTATACCGAGCAAGAGCTTGCTCAGTTGCAATTATTAAAAGACCATGCGGCTTATGGGCCTTATGAAAAAGAATACATACGCAAAAACGGTAGTCGGTTTCCGGTTTTGTTAAACGGATTTCGCCTAACTGATGCTGGCAGTAGACAAGTGATGTGGACGTTGGTGCAAGACATTAGTCGGCATAAAGAGGCTGAAATTGCGTTGGAGACTGCCAGAGCGGAAGCCGAATCAGCTAATCGCGCCAAATCAGAGTTTTTAGCCAGCATGAGCCACGAACTAAGAACGCCGTTAAACGCCATTATTGGCTTTGGTCAGTTACTAGAACTTGGCGAGCTAGGCGGATTAAACGAGCAGCAACAAATAGCGGTAGGCCATATTATGGGTAGTGGCCGACATTTGTTGACGTTAATTAGTGAGATTTTAGATTTAGTGCGCATAGAAAGCGGTAAGATGGATCTTAACTTAGCGAATGTTGCGTTGCAGCCGTTGATTAACGAAGTGGTCGCTTTATCAGAGCCTGCGGCTATGGTGCGTGAAATTACTGTAGTGCAATCTTGTCCCACCGAATTATATGCGCTTGCCGATGCGTCTAGGGTAAAGCAAATATTATTAAACTTAGTCAGCAATGCTGTTAAATATAATCGAACCCACGGCACAGTCAGTGTGACGGCGGTGTTGACTGACACATTTGTGCGTATAACCGTTACCGATACCGGTGTGGGGTTAACTGAACAGCAACAACTCAGTTTATTTCAGCCATTTCAGCGCTTAGGCGCTGAGCGTTCAACAGGGCGTTGGTGCATAAATAAATTGATGGTTATTCTGTCCCTATCACCATTTTCA
>CAWUNX010000514.1:0-1881 GCA_963923905.1 uncultured Methylocucumis sp. | reverse complement strand
ATAACGGCTTATTAAAAGGCAATGGCTCCATCGTCACCACAGCAACTGCGGGTACTGACTACTTAACATCGTCTTCCGCACTTAACGCGAACAACATCTCTTCCGGTTCGATGAACCCTTCATTCCTCAGTTCTTCAGGTGCAACCAATGGCGATGTATTAACATACAACGGCTCGCAATGGGCACCGGCAGCCAGCTCGTCAGGCACATCGGGGTTTAATTTTAGCCATGCTATTAGTAGCGGTGCCTCATTAACGATTAGTGCGCACTATGTAACCATATCTGGCGGCCTCCAACCTCAATCGACTAACGAACAAGATGGTTTTAGATTAGTACCATCAGCCTGTAGCACAGTGTCAGTTCAAGCCATCTCTAGTGGCACACTGGCAAACAACACATATACCATTAAGGTGCGCAAAGCCACTAATGGGGCATCAAGCTATACTTACTCGGATGCAGTCACATGCAGTACAAGCTTTGGTGGTGGTAGCGTACGTTCTTGCTCAGCTTCAGCGTCGGTATCCTTTAGTTTAGGCGATGGCATTGGTGTTTTAGTGTCGGGCGGAACCCAAGCTCATAACTCTGAAACGACGGATATAGCCGTCTATATTTCAGTAAGCTGCCAATAGCACTTTGCGAAACCGGTCGTTTAGATTGCGACCGGTTTCGATTCAAACAACCGACACATCACTTATCGCTGGAAGTTTCTCAAATCGGCCAGACTATGATTAAATTCCTCGTTATGATTTCGGAGTCCCTATATACTTCAAACGGTCAAGCTTTCGGTTTTTAGGTAGGGTGCGCTGTGCGCACCTTTATAACATCATTAAAAATCAATGAAAAAAGTGCACACAGCACACTACCGAAAACTTGACCGTTCAGAATATAGATACTGCTTAACTGAGTCATTTCTCATTACCCGCTCAAATCAGCCTAACCGGCTGTTTCTGTTTAGGGCAAACGGTCAAGAGTCATTATGTATCATTATTTAGAGGTGTTATGTTTGTTATTATTGGATACGTTGTCATCATTGGCGCGTTATTAGGCGGTTTTATTGCGTCTGGTGGTCATGTCGGGGTTTTAGTGCAACCGTTTGAAGTGCTTATTATCTTAGGCGCGGCATTTGGGGCATTTATCTGCGGTAACTCGATTGATATTGTTAAAGGCGCGATAAAAGGCGCAACAGCTACGCTGGGTAATTCGCCTTATAATAAAGAATTTTATATGGAGTTATTGTTATCGTTTAATGCGCTAACCAATAAGATTCGCAAAGAAGGCTTACTATCATTAGAATACATTATCGATGAACCGCAAATTGACACCATTTTTTTGCCTAAGGTGCTAAAAGATCATCATTTGATGGAATTTATCCGTGATAATCTGCGTTTAATGCTAACCGGTGTTGAAGTCATGGCGTTAGAAGAGTTAACCGATCAAGTGTTAGAAACTCACCATGAAGACGGCCACGCACCGATAAAGGCCGTGCAAGGGGTCGGAGATGGGTTACCGGCATTCGGCATTGTCGCCGCCGTGTTAGGGGTGGTGCATACAATGGAATCGGTAGGTATTCCGCCAGCAGAATTAGGCAAGCTCATCGCCGCTGCACTGGTTGGTACGTTTCTGGGTATTTTAATGGCGTATGGTTTCGTGATGCCGGTCGCGTCCGTCATGCAACAACGGTTCGAGGCGGGCAGTAATGCGTATAAATGTGTACAAAAAGGCTTGTTATGCACCGCTAAAGGCATGTCACCAACAATGACTGTTGAATACATGCGCGCCATGATTACCTCAGGTATGCGGCCTGATTTCTTTGAATTAGAAGCACAAATTAAAGCAAGAAAATAGCGGAGTCCCGTCATGGCTGAACAACCCATTATCATT
>CAWUNX010000513.1:0-1890 GCA_963923905.1 uncultured Methylocucumis sp. | reverse complement strand
GTGTAGACACCGTCTTTGGTGATGTGATTATCCAACGATTGATAGCAAGGACAATCGCGTCGGGGGCAAAATAGCTTCGTTTCAATATTAAGTGGGCTAACGGGCATATCATCAGGAGGGCAAAGTTTGATCGTGCTGAGCTATGCCAAAAATCCTTAATGTATGTTAGCTGCATTGATTTGTAGGGACTACCCAAAAGTGAGTTACTTCACATAGAGTAATGTAAAAAATAAAAAACCAAAATGGTAGGGCTTTTTACCATAAGACCACGTTTTAAGCTTTGTTTTGTGCCTACAGACTGTCATTGCTAAGCGGTTAAAATTCCGCTAAATTCTGCCTATTATTCAAATCAGTTTGGTTAATGAACCTGTGTCATTCTTCAACCCATCAGCCCCCGGAGGTTTTGATGCGTAAAATTCTGGTCGCGATAAGTTTAAGCTTATCGTTTGCTGTTTCGGGGAGTCCTAGCGATGACGACGATATATTAGCGAGACGTGGTCAAGCAACAGTGACATCGGCTACTGAGAAACCGGCGCTTACTTTATCTAAACCTGCCGGTGGTTGGACGAGTAGTATGCAAATCGTCGTCGCAGGCTCGTGCACCGATACGACGGCAGACCCGATTGTGATAAATATCAATGGTGTGCGTTATTATGCGCGAAATAACAATGGCCAATTTGCCCGGTCTTTTCCAGCCGCTAAAGGTAAAAACACGATTATTGCTGAATGCGCGAATCGTCTAGGCCGCTCAAGCGCTTCGGTAACGGTAGATGCGGTAATTCCTGCCATTCCGTTTAAAGTGGTGTTAACCAGTGACACTAATTCAGTGTATACCGACTTACATATTTACGAGCCGGATAATAGCCATGTGTATTGGGCTGATACGCGCTCAACCAGTGGCGGCATCTTTTTTCTAAATAGCGATGGTGAAAGTTTTGACCAAGCCGGGTATGGGCCTTATTTGTATGTACATCCTGCGCCACCGATTGGTGTGTTTAGGATAGATGCTAATTATTGGCCGGGCGGGGCAGTACAACACACGTTAGCAAGTCTGGATATTATTTTAGATGAGGGCTTGCCGACGGAAAGTCATAAACGCATACAAAAGCCGTTAGCGCGTCCCGGCGAAACAAGCACGTTAGCTTATGTTGCTTTTAGTGGTAATCGGCAACCCGCTAAGATTTTTGTGCCTAGCCAAGATAATGAGCGCGATATGCCGACTGAAATTCGCGACTATATTCAGCATGAGCCGGCGCGCGAAGGTGAGGAGCAGGAGCAAGAAGCGTATTTACCGGATACGGATGGTTTAGCCTTGCGCGAAGTGGTGACGAATATTGCATTAGCTCAAGCCAAGGGGTTAAGCCCGTTGTGGGAACCTAAGCAACGCGATTGCGCCGGGTTAATTCGTTTTGCTTATCGTACCGCATTAGAACCGCGTGACAGTGCGCGGTTAAGCAAACTAGGTTTGCCGACTCAATTGCATTTAGCCAGTTTATCGCCTAAAGCCCGGCAATTATTCCCCAGCTTTCCTAAAATCTGGCAAGTCGGTACTAGCGATAATCAACCGCGTTATGGTTTTTTTGCCGATGCGGAAACGTTGGTAGGCTATAACTTCCGTTTTAAATCTAAACGCTTAGCAGATGCTAATAGCGGCGATTTATTGGTTTATCAAAAACCGTTTGATGTTGAACAACCGTATCATCTTATGTTGTTTGTTAACACACCACGGCAAGCGCTCGCGGTATACCATAATGGCGCGTTAGGCGAAGACGGGCAGGTACGGGTTGTGACTGTCACCGATTTAATGAACTCGCCAGATCCGATTTGGATGCCCAGCGACAATAATCCTTTTTTTCTAGGAGTGTATGAATGGAAACGGTTACGCCCGCA
>CAWUNX010000512.1:0-1892 GCA_963923905.1 uncultured Methylocucumis sp. | reverse complement strand
GGAGATGTGTATAAGAGACAGGTTTTAAACAATCAGCATCATCGGGCTCTACGCCAATAATTTTGACTTCGGGCCTTACAAATTTAGTGTATACAGCAATACCGGCTATTAAACCGCCGCCGCCGACTGGAACAAAAATAGCATTTAAGGGTTTAGTATGTTGCCGTAATAATTCCATCGCCACCGTACCTTGGCCCGCAATGACCTCAGGGTCATCATAAGGATGCACAAAGACTAAGCTATGTTGCTCAGCTAATTCCAACGCATGAGCGTAAGCATCGCTGTACGAGTCGCCGAATAACACCGTATCGGCGCCCATAGCGCGTACTGACGACACTTTTATATCAGGCGTAGTCGTAGGCATGACAATGAGAGCGCGTATATTTAAACGCTTGGCAGCTAAGGCAACACCTTGGGCGTGATTGCCAGCCGAGGCCGCAATGACGCCTTGTTGTTGCTGTGCTGGGGTTAACGAGGCCATTTTGTTATACGCGCCGCGTAATTTAAACGAAAATACCGATTGTAAATCTTCGCGTTTTAATAAAATGGTATTGGCAAACCGTTCTGACAATAAACGGGTTGGCTCTAATGCTGTTTCTACTGCGACGTCATACACGCACGCACGTAAAATTTTCTCTATATATTTTTCTGGCATAATAATAAAGGGCTGAAGATTCTCAATAACTGAGTTATTATCGCACACCGTTTTATCAACTTAACCAAACACATAAAAACTTTATGAGCACGCAAGACGAATTAAAAAGAAAAGTAGCAGAAGCCGCCGTTCCTTATGTTAAAGGTATTGGCATTATAGGCGTAGGTACAGGCTCAACCATACGTTATTTCATTGATGCATTAGCTGATTTTAAAAGCGATATTGAAGGCGCTGTATCCAGTTCAGTTGCAACGACTGAGCATTTGAAAAAAGTCGGAATTCCGGTTTTAGATTTAAACGAAACAGGCACACTCGATATTTATGTCGATGGTGCTGACGAAATCAACCCTGTTAAACAACTCATTAAAGGTGGCGGTGCCGCGTTAACCCGCGAAAAAATTATTGCCGCAGCGAGCAAAAAATTCGTTTGCATCGCTGATGGCTCAAAACGCGTTGATGTTTTAGGCAAATTCCCGTTACCGATTGAAGTCATCCCTATGGCCAGAAGTTATGTAGCGCGCGAACTTGTTAAATTAGGGGGTCAACCGGTATGGCGGGAAAACTGTGTCACTGATAACCATAACCACATCATTGACGTGCATAATTTGCACATCATCGATCCTATTCAATTAGAACAAACCATTAACCATATCACTGGCGTTGTCTGCGTAGGTCTTTTCGCTATGCGCCCAGCCGATGTCGTGTTAGTGACTGATGGCGAGCAAATCGTTAGTTTTTAAGCTTTAAAGCGTTCCGGTCTCTTCGGCATTCGCCACATCGTGGCAGCGAATGCCGGAGCGTTTGCCGACTATAAACCGCTTTTCAAACTCGCTTCTATAAACATATCTAAATCACCGTCTAATACGGCTTGCGGGTTTCCGGTTTCCACACTGGTGCGTAAGTCTTTAATGCGTGATTGATCTAAGACATAAGACCGAATCTGACTGCCCCAACCTATATCGGATTTGCTGTCTTCCAACGCTTGTTGACTTTCCATGCGTTTGCGCATTTCCAATTCATACAGCTTAGCTTTCAATTGTTTCATTGCCGTATCGCGGTTTTTATGCTGTGAGCGGTCGCTTTGACACTGTACGACAACACCAGTTGGATTATGAGTAATACGCACCGCCGATTCGGTTCGGTTAACATGCTGGCCACCTGCTCCACTCGCGCGGTAAACATCGACGCGTAAATCGGCAGGATTAATGTCAATAGCAATATTATCGTCAATCTCAGG
>CAWUNX010000511.1:0-1896 GCA_963923905.1 uncultured Methylocucumis sp. | reverse complement strand
GTTTGCCATCGCGTTAGAAAATGCCGGTCAAGTCTGGGTCGTCGATTTAAAAGATGATTTCCCAGTTACGCGTATTACCGATGTAGGCCGCCATTTGCATGATGCGTTTTTAACTCACGGCGGACGTAAGCTGATGATTGCTTCTTATGACGATAGCATCGTCGCGGCGATTGACTTAGCAGAACGTAAAATCATTAAAAAACTAGACGCCGGTTGCGTACCACATGTAGGCGGCGGCTCTGCTGTGGTAGTTGATGGTAGAACCTTAGGCTTTGGTACCAACTTTGGCGATTGCGATAAAACCGTCGTCAGCGTCTGGGATTTAGACAAAATGGAAGTCGTCAAACAAGTCCCCGTCTCAGGCGGTACTGAATCCCCAGCCGCCCATGCAAATGCGCCTTATGTCGCCGTTGATATTATCAGCAAAGATAGACGTGCAAGAACCGTGCAACTCATCGACAAGAAAAGCCTAGAAGTCGTAAAAACCTTAGATGTCGGTGGTCATGCGTACTTCCCTGAATACAGCGCGGATGGCAAATTCTTATATGTCAGTGCCGGTTATAACGGTGATGAAGTCGTCGTTTATGATTCCAACAGCTTAGAAAAAGTCGCCTCTATCGCTATGGAAAGCCCTGCCGGTATCTTCTCGCACGGTCGGGTGCGTTACATGACACGCGGCTTATCACCCGATGAAATACCTTCTGCGCCAAACAGCCAAGGAGGGAAATAATGACTCGCCTCATTCGCTTAAGCCTGTTGCTATTAGGCTTATTTTCGGCAAGCATCGCACAAGCGACCGTTCTTTATGCCGGTCAAGCGCGCGCGGCGGCTGTGTGTTCGCAATGTCATGGGATAAAAACACCGTCGTCGGATAGCTATTTCCCTACCCTAGCCGGTCGAGATGAAGCTTATTTACGCGAAGCACTGAAGCAATACCGTGATAAAACGCGCAAATCCGATATTATGAATGCCATTGCAGGCTCGTTAACCGACGCCGACATTGCCAATGTTGCAGCTTATTATGCGAGAGTAACACCTTGATAATTCGCGGCTTGCTGTTTTTATTGCCATTAATAACCAGCATTGCCTACGCTGAGCCTAGCCCTGAACGACAAGCCGCACTACGCGAATTAGTGCGGCAAGATTGTGGCGCTTGTCATGGCTTAACGCGTAAAGGTGGTATAGGACCTTCGCTACTACCCGACGCACTGCAAGCGAAAAGCAATGATTATTTACTGACAACCCTATTAAATGGCCGCCCCGGCACCGCTATGCCGCCTTGGCGCTCATTTCTTAGCCAAGCAGAAGCAGAATGGTTAATTGATAATTTATTGAGAAAATGACGTTGACCCTACTTTTACCGAAGGCAAGGACATCATGTTTGAATGGGACGAACAGAAAGCAGCAACTAACCTGTCAAAACACGGCGTTTCTTTCGACGAAGCGAAAACGGTTTTCGATGATCCGCTCTATGTGGACTTCTATGATCCTGATCATTCCTATGGGGAATACCGCTTATACGGCTGGGTGAATCGGCGCAACGACGATTGCTGTTTGTTGCTTACTCAGAGTTTAACGATACTATCCGCTTAATTAGTGCAAGAGAAGCAACACTATCGGAGCGCAAAGCTTATGAACAAGATTGAAGCAGAAGACGAATTACGACCAGAATATGATGTAAAAAATTTAACGGTCAGAAAACTGGGATCAAAACGTAAAAACTTTTGTGATACTGTTCGCTTAGAACCTGATGTGATGACTGCGTTTCCAGATGCCCAAGCGGTTAATGAAGCATTACGTTACTTAATCGAAGTAGCCAAACGTTCAACGCGTGTCAACCAATAATAAAGCACCACGTGCATCAATCGGGACTTGCTAATAAATACATCACAACAC
>CAWUNX010000510.1:0-1907 GCA_963923905.1 uncultured Methylocucumis sp. | reverse complement strand
GGAGTATCGTCGGCAGCGTCAGATGTGTATAAGAGACAGATTTAAGCGTGCGTTTAGCTGAATCGTTTGCAACCGCATTGCGTTTAGGTGACGGGTTAGCGATAGCGGCCAGCCTTGAAGCCGATGGCACGGAAATCTTATTTTCCGAACGTTATGCCTGTCCGCATTGCGGTTTTAGTTTGTCAGAATTAGAACCGCGCTTGTTTTCATTTAATAACCCTAAAGGCGCGTGTCCAGGCTGTGATGGCTTGGGCGTACAACAGCATTTTGATCCAGCGCTGATTATTCCTAGCCCTGAACTCAGCTTAGCCAATGGCGCAATTCGCGGCTGGGATAAGCGCAACGCCTATTTTTATCAAATGCTATGTTGCTTAGCCGAACATTATGGGTTTAATCCCGACACGCCGTATTCACAACTACCCGAAAATATCCAGCATATTTTGCTGTACGGTAGTGGTAACGAAGCCATTGCATTTAAATACGAATTCGGCAGCGTGAGTCGGATTAAACATCATGCGTTTGAAGGCGTGATTGGCACGATGCAGCGACGTTATCATGACACCGATTCAGAATCCGTGCGTGAAGAACTAGCGAAATTTTTAACCCAAAAGCCTTGCCAGCAATGCCAAGGCGCACGTTTAAATGTATCCGCGCGCCATGTCACGGTTGCTGAGTTAGCGATTCACCAAATCACGGCGTTTGCGATTCGTGATGCGCTAGCCTTTTGCCAAAACCTACACTTAACCGGTAAACGTGGTGAAATTGCTGACAAAATCATTAAAGAAATTCAAGAACGTTTGGAGTTTTTAGTCAATGTTGGCTTGGACTACTTAACCTTAAACCGTAGCGCGGAAACGCTATCCGGCGGTGAAGCCCAGCGCATACGCTTAGCCAGCCAAATTGGCGCAGGGCTAGTCGGTGTCATGTATGTACTCGATGAACCGTCCATAGGTCTACATCAACGCGATAACGACCGCCTGCTGAACACCTTGTACCGATTACGCGATTTAGGCAATACTGTGATTGTCGTCGAACACGATGAAGATGCCATTCGCGCCGCTGATTATATTGTCGATATTGGCCCAGGGGCCGGGATTCACGGCGGTGAAATTATTGCTAGCGGTCAGCTAAACGACATTATCGCCCATACCAACTCGTTAACAGGCCGCTATTTAGCCGGTAGCGAAGTTATCACCGTACCTGCTAAAACCATTCCGCCTAACCCTGATAAACAAATCGTTATCCGCAATGCCTCAGGCAATAATTTAAAAAATGTCGATATAGCCTTTCCCGTTGGCTTATTGACCTGCGTCACCGGCGTGTCGGGTTCTGGTAAATCGACACTGGTGAATGACACCTTGTTTAGCCATGCGCAACGCCTTATCAATAAAGCTGCTGTTGTCGCCGCGCCATGCGCTGCCATTGAGGGTTTGGAGCATTTCGATAAAGTCGTCGATATTGACCAAAGCCCGATTGGCCGTACTCCCCGGTCGAATCCAGCGACTTATACCGGTTTGTTTACGTTGATTCGCGACTTATTCGCTGCCGTACCCGAAGCGCGGGCGCGCGGCTATAACAGTGGCCGCTTTAGTTTTAACGTCAAAGGCGGGCGTTGCGAAGCGTGTAAAGGCGACGGCGTAATTAAAGTGGAAATGCATTTTTTACCTGATATTTATGTGCAATGTGAGCATTGCAATGGCAAGCGTTATAACCGGGAAACTTTAGAAATTCGTTATAAAGGCAAAACCATTGATGAAGTTTTAACCATGACCGTCGAAGATGCCGCTGACTTTTTCAGCGCAATACCCAGCCTAGCCAAAAAACTGGTCACGCTAAAATCGGTGGGCTTAAGCTATATCACCTCTGTCTCTTATACACATCTCCGAGCCCACGAGACCAGAGAGGAT
>CAWUNX010000509.1:0-1950 GCA_963923905.1 uncultured Methylocucumis sp. | reverse complement strand
ATGCCATTTGTTTAGCGTCCATAAACTCAGGGTTTTGCCATAGCTCTGTATGCGTGACTTTAAATCCTGTAGAGTTGAAGTCCCAAGCGCCACAAGTGCCAGGGCCTTGTGCGGTCAGTTTGCGCTCGAGTTGGCGTACGGCATTTAAATGCGTATCGAGTTTGGCTTTTTCGTAACTGCCTAAAGCTTTTTGCAAGGCTTTTAATTCGGCTAACGAGTGATCGAGAATACTTATCTGTTGCCGTTGGTGGGCTTGATTGCTGTTGACTGCGCCAAATAGCGAGTCAAAAGCCGCTAATGGGTTCATTTGTGGTACGACGGCAATGCCATTGCTGTCGTAGGTAATGTGTTTATCGGTATAAATCGGTACAACATTTAAGTTTAATAACGGTGTCACCGTTTCATTCTTGTATAACTGACCTAAATAATAGTCTAGCGATACGCCTAAATCATTGCCTTGGCCGCTACGTCCGGTGAGCAGTTTGATGATGCCGCCTTCATGCGTACCACCTGAGCCAACCATGTTAATACCATTTAAAAACACACAATGCTCTTTAATGCGTTGTAAAGGTGTAGTCATAGCGGGCAAGGTAAATTGCTTGCCATTACCCTTAGCATGCCATTGCGCGGATTCCGCACCATCAGGGAAATAGACAAAAATAACCCTACGTTTTGGCGTGGTATTCGCGGCAAATAACTGAGTAGCGGTTAATCCAGAGGCCGCAAGCCCAGCTAATGCGGTTTGTTTTAAAAATTGTCGGCGCGTAATGAAAGTCATAGCATGTCCTGATTAACGGCGTAAGATAAAACTGGGCGAGGTAACTAGCGCTTGCAACATGGTTTGTAAGTTATTACCGCTTTTGCTATAGGTTTTTAAGTAGCTTTTCATTGAGCAAATGTTGTCGGTATTTTCTCGGCGTCCTTGGGCAAAACGGTAGTATTGCGTTGCGACGCATTGAGCAGCACTTGGGCTGGTGCTTAATAAATTGCTGAGCTCGGCTAAGTCGTTGAAATTGAATGCCTCATCGGCTTTAAAGGTTTCTAAGCCGCGTAAAATACCGGCGGTTTCAATCGCACGGCCATTTTCTTTAGCGCGATATTGCCCCGCACCATCATAATGCTCAAAGCCAAAGCCTGGATCGTCTAAGAATTGATGACAGTTGTAACAACTGGTGTTCGAGGCGCTATGGATATTAAAACGCTCTTTAGTGGTGGCGTTAGGGTCGGGTTTCGGTGCGACGATAAAGCCCATGTTTGCGGGTAATGGCAAATCATGGCAGAGCAAGCGCTTATGTAAAAAACCACCGCGTTTAAACGGGTGTGATTCGTTGCTATTGGCATAACGTGCTAATACTGCACCTAAGGTTAACACACCAAAACGCGAGTTATTTGCGACCGGCGTCATTTCAAAATTAGCACCTATTGGGCCTTTGAGTCCGTAATAGTCTGCTAATGTTTTATTAGCAATCACGTAGTCAGCGGTGAATAATTCGGCAAAACTCTGGCTAGAATCAAATGCAACATAATTAAAGAAGTTAATCATTTCTTGCGACATCGCTGTTTTGACTTTGCTGGAATAGTTAGGGTAAACCGCTAGGTCTTTGTTAGGTAGTGAGTACGGATTCGTGCTTAATAACCATTGGCCGACAAATTGACCCAATTGGGCTTTGCTTTGTGGTAATGCTAATAAGCGCTTAGCTTGAGTCAGGCGTTGTTCAGCAGTGGCTAATTGGTTGTTATCCGCCGCTTTAAATAATTGAGCATCGGGTAACGACCCTAAAAATAAATACGATAAGCTAGAGGCAATTTCATAGGCAGTCAGTTGGTATGAGCCATTTTTTTGTAACTGACCTAGCTCAGAGCGATAGAGAAAATGCGGCGACATTAACATGCGCGTGATAACGTCTGTCTCTTATACACATCTGACGCTGCCGACGATACTCCTTGTGT
>CAWUNX010000508.1:0-1971 GCA_963923905.1 uncultured Methylocucumis sp. | reverse complement strand
GTATTAACTTGGATGAAGACAAAACTAAAGCCGAAGAATTTATTAAAGAATTGCCAGTCGGTTTTACCTTGCTGCACGACGGCAAAGGCGAATGGGCCGATAAATATGTCATTGAATCCATGCCAACGTCTTTTATTGTCGATAAACACGGTATCGTCAAACATATTCATAACGGTTTTACTAGCGGCGACATAGGAGAATTAGAAAAAACCATCACTGCGTTACTAGCCGAGTGAGGTCTGCTATGACTGTCGTTAAACTTTTTTTTGTTGTCGTTTTGGTATTGTCAACGGCTGCATGCACGAATGTGCTGCCAAGGCAACGCGGTAATTTAGCTAAGCCACTTATCTTTGTTCATCGCCAAATTTGACTCACTCAAAATAGACCTAAACAATGAAAATAAATACCAAGCCGTCAGCACTGCTGTGCTTAAGCCTAGCAGCCATTGCTTTACCTGGCGTCTCGCCAGATGCACAGGCCGGGCGCGTAGAAGAAACTTACAATGCAGATTTCCAATACGCACATTACGAAGAAAGTAGCGAACGTATGTCAATCGATACGTTTGACTTAGCAGGTTCTACACCTATAGGCCGCGCTATGACCGGCAGTTTAAGCCTGGTTCGTGACACCATGGGTGGCGCATCGCCTATTAATAACAAACTATCGAATGGCAAGGTCACACAAGTTCTCAGCGGTGCGTCTAAAAACGCTCTTAGAAGCGACTGCGGTGAATCAATTTGCGATCAACGTGATGGCATAACCGGCGGTTTAACGTACTTTTTTGATGCTGCCTCATTAGCGTTCGGTGGTGGGTTTTCGCAAGAGCGCGACTACACCTCACGTTATTTCAACACCAACCTTAGCGTAGATTTTAATAAAAAATTAACGACGTTAAATCTAGGAGCGTCAGTCGCTTTTGACAAAATTCAACCCACCGAGCTTGCAGGCGGATTTATGCGTAACCGTGACTGTGGCTTGGAATGCAGTAAGACAACGCAACAATATTTAATCGGTGTCTCGCAGATTATTGATAAGGACTCACTCGTCCAAAATAACATGACCTTTGCTTATAACACGGGTTATCTGTCCGATCCTTACAAAAAAGTCTATTTCTATGACGACAACGGCTTTTTTTATAACGTCACAAACGATACTCGCCCCGATGAAAAATTCCAATGGACCTGGTTAACCCAGTATGTCCGTCACTTTGGCGAATTAAACCATGCTGCGCTTCATGTCGATTACCGGTTTAGCACTGATGATTGGGATGTAAATACATTTACTACCGAAATCAGTTGGCATCAACCGATTGCGGCAGGCTGGTTAGTCGTACCACGTTTCCGCTATTACTCCCAAGACCAAGCAAGCTTTTACCGGCCGGTCGGCAGTAAAAATGACTTCTTAACAACTAAAGTGTATTCCAGCGATTATCGCTTAGCAGGCTTTGGAACATTATCGGGTGGCTTAAAGTTCGTTAAAACCATAACCGGCATCAAACACTTGCAAGAAAGCAAGATTCAAATCGGCGCGGAGTATTACGACCACAGTGCCGGCTACGAACTCGGTGGCAATTCGTTAGGCAATTTTGCTGACTTTAGTTACTACCTGCTCACTGCTTCGTTTAATCTTAAATTTTAAAGATCGCCTTCTAGGATGGCGACATCCGACGTTGGCATTGGAGACAACATTATGAATAAACTGGTCTCAATCACGCTAATGTGGTTGCTTGTCGCAAGCACCGCCTTAGCAGAAAGCCCGAAAGCTCTATTAGCAGTAACCGCTAAAAACCTTAGTGCTTGGCCTGCCGAATACAGCGTCATTATAACCGTACCGCAAGACCATCATGCTTACCTAGATGCGGGCGACAAAAATATTTATATACCCGTCGCGTTAGACCCCGACAAGCAACTGGCTACCGACGGTCTTACCATTAGCCCTGTCTCTTATACACATCTGACGCTGCCGACGATA
>CAWUNX010000507.1:0-1996 GCA_963923905.1 uncultured Methylocucumis sp. | reverse complement strand
AGCGTCAGATGTGTATAAGAGACAGATATAATGCAACCGGTTGAGTATGATGTTGCTTCAGTGCAAGATAACATGAAGCAATATCGCGTTCAGCCGTTGTCACAAACAATTCAATCAGCGCAGTTAAACGCGTCTCATCAACTATGCCAACGGATGCTTTTAGATACTCAATATCTAAAAGTTCAGAATTTAATCGTGTGTTAGTTTGGGTTTGAACAGGTTCTATTTCTTTTGTTTCACTTGTCAACCAACGCTTAAGCATGCTACGCAACGCCGACATTTCTATCGGTTTTATCAGCACATCGTCCATGCCTGCAGCTAGGCAGGTGTTTAATTCATCGGTATATTGAACGGCAGTAATAGCAATAATAGGAATATGAGACTGCCGCTCTTGCTCTAATGCTCGGATGGATTTAGTGAGCTCTAGACCATCCATGCCAGGCATGTGTTTATCAACCAGAATTAATGCATACTGACCTAAACGCCATTTTTCTAACGCGCTATTCCCATCGTCGGCTATGTCCACTTCATAATTTAATACAGCTAGTTGCATGCGCAACACGGCCTGATTAGCAGGATTATCTTCAGCGACTAAAATACGAGTTTTTGCTGACGTATTTTGCATTTGCGGTTTGTTTGTGTGTTAAACAATTAAGTGATGAAAGATGGCGCCTCATGATGCGTCATGAAGAAAATGCATCAATACTAGGGCGTTTTGCCAAATGCTCAATGAGCAATCTCAATGCAACAAACGGAATAGGCTTGGGGTACACGGGGATATTATCAGGTAAGCCGCCTTGGTCGTCGATTTCTTGTGCAGGCAAGCCGCTTACCACAATGATGGTGGGTTTATGTAGAGAATTTAGCGAGTTTAAGCGTCTAATCATCTTAAAACCATCTAATTCTGGCATTGCCAAATCGGTAATAATGACGTCAGGTGAGTGTCTACCGATATAGATTAGACCATCGAAACCATCTTCAGCAATTAATAAGCTAACCGGTAGATTCCAGTCGCTAAAATGCTGGCGATAAAGTTCGCGTTGTACTGGCTCATCTTCAACGACTAAAATTTTAAGCTTACCCGGTACAGGGCCTGAGCCGAGCACAGCTTGTTGTCGGTTGCGCAAAGCCTCAACCGCTGTTGCAGCAATTCTTCTGTGGCCACCGGCCGTTTTCCATGCTGGCAATAAACCCGTTTCAACCCAGGCTTGAACCGTTGATAACGCTACGCCTAGTTTCGCAGCCGCTTGACGGGTTGATAAAAACTCGTCTGAATTTGAATTATTTAGAGTATTCATGTTAGTTGCCAAAAATAGAGAGCATAATAAACAGAGATGCTAGGCAAAACCTATTCCGCGCTGACTCAAAATCCGAACTCGACGTAATCATTCAGTACTCCTCTTTGAAAAAGAGGGGAGAGTCCATGTCCCCCTCAATCCCACTTTTTCAAAAGGGGAGGTGAATTGCTACGATTCGACTTGTTAAAAAAGCGAGCTATTATATCCGATATGCCTTCATTTCAAGTCATCAAGCAAAGAAGTTTTAGCATAACGTGAAACCTAAAGGTTTATTTTGCGTTATGAGATTAAATTCCTAGTTTGACAGTAGGCTTTTAAACTATTCTATCAGCTATGTTCTATTGATGTAAAAACCTGCTTCAAAAACCCAGGTAAAAACGTTTCATATCGGTTCAAACATTTTTACCTGAGGTGTTTTTGGTGAGAATTAATCAGTTAATGCTCGCCGCCACTTTTACATCTAACCGCGCCGTTGTTATGTGGCATGGTTTTTATTTATTGCATTAATGCGTCAATACTAAATGCGTTTAATGCTGGCTTCGATTTTTTTAACATCTAAGCGCGCCATTGCTAAGTTGGCACGGCTTCTATCGAGCGCTACATAAATAAAGATTTCACGGTTTGACTGTAGTGGACGAATTAAGTGGTATTGCGTGCCTAAGCTATACTCCACGCGCTTAGCTTTTCGGTTTATACTT
>CAWUNX010000506.1:0-2000 GCA_963923905.1 uncultured Methylocucumis sp. | reverse complement strand
CAAAATCCGTTTGAAACGCTTCGGATGGTTTTTTCAGGGTGAGTAGTTACAAAAATTCTAACAAAAAGCGTTTAATACCGGTTACAGCCCTATATTCTGTATTCAGCAAATGCTCATCAATCTTTTTCAGGCTTAGCATTACTCAGTTAACCAATGGATTAGTCCAAACGCTTGAGTTTATGCGAAACAGCCTATCGATAACAATAAAAAGCGCTTAAAAATTCACAAACACTGAGCCCATAACTAAATGCCGCATCGTGTTATTTTCATGATGTGAATCGTCTACATACTGATTCATATAACCTAATTCAGCACGGACATTTTTATTAAACGTCCAACCCAAACCAGCAAAAGCACGGTTTTGGTCAAAACCAGAATCACCGCCGTATTTTGTGGTGTTTAAGCGGATAAAAAACTCATCCCAGGCGATTAGACTTAAGCGCGGCTCCATAGCTAAAGGATGCATGAAGCGCAACATTTGTCTAGGTCTATAGCGCTCGTCATCGCCTTCTAAGAAATTCACTTCGACTAAGGTTCTAAACATCAATGTACCCCATGACGTAGGCAGCACGTAACGGAATCCTGGCCATATATCTTGTTGAGATAGATAAGGTTTTCCTAAGTTTTCGGTAGGCAGCCAAGTATAACCAGCCCACACCGTGGCTCTATCACTTAACGAGTATCCCACCGCCACGCGCGCCATGCCTTGATACCAATGACTAAAATCTCGGTCGTAACGCGATTGACCTTCTAACCAAATACGCGCATTCGCTAAGTCAGGTGAAATCGCTTTCAAACTGCCTTCAGCCATTAACTGCAGCCAGCTGCCAGAATCTTGAAACACATCATCAACCGCTTGCGCCGTTAACGGTAAGCTAGTTATGATGGAACAAGAAACAACCGCTAACGCTTTTAATACTGTTTTCTTCATTACTATTTCCTTAAGGTGTTTTAGCCAATCGCTTGGCTTCGTATTCCACTAATTTCTAACGGCTTACCCATGCAAACGCGTAAATATACGCGCGCAATCGCAATGCCATTTAATACAAAACTGACGGCGATTAACCCTGCTATCCAAGCATATTGATGACTCGCATGGTATAACAACAAGTCTTCACCAATAAAAGCCGGGGTAATAGGAAAGCCTGCTAAACCTAAAAAACTCACTAATAACCCAAAGGCTCGCACAGGCCGAATTTCCGCTAATGCTCTATAGGCAAATGGTGCATCGCGATAATTTTCTGGATTAGGCAAACGTAACAACAGCCAATAGCCTAATAACCAAGACGGTACAATGCCACTTAAAAATAATAATACATCCGCAAATACGCCTGGCTGCAATAACCAAACGCTAAACCCAGCCGATAAACTGCTTAATGCAACAGCATGCCAAGTCCACAAAAACTGTTTTTGGCTAAACGCACTTAATGAGGCCAACACCATGATAACCACGGCAGGAATTGCATAAATGGCAGACGAAGCCCAACCCATTTGCACTAACAGTGGCCAAGGTAATATTAACAACATCACTAAACTTAAGCGATAACGCGTAGTTAAGGCATTAAAACTCGCACCAAAACGCTTTAACGGCGCCCAACACACAGAACGCACAATTAACTCCAAATTACCTTCTTGCAACGCAAACACATACAAGGTATTTTGCAAAACACCCGGTAAGGTATCGCGTATCGACACCGGTAAACGCTTACGCATGGCTGGAAGCGTTAAGCTGTTATCCGCATCGATAGCCCCCTCAATTCGCAACATGTGTGCAACAATCGAAGGCGACACTAATAATTGATAACAGCGTAAGAACGCATTGCCTAAAAAATGCAGTAAAACCAAATCTTCCAACCCTAAGGCCAATTCCATAAACATCAAGCCCACTTGCGTAATCGAGGCGTAAGCAACTTGGCCTTTAATATTCGATTGGGTTTTTTCTGCCATGCTGGCGATAACGACTGTTAACAAGCCTATCGAGAACCTGTCTCTTATACACA
>CAWUNX010000505.1:0-2001 GCA_963923905.1 uncultured Methylocucumis sp. | reverse complement strand
GTTATTAACAGAGGTTGTGGGTTTTGGTTTTGCTGAATTTTTTCTAGCGCTTGCTTGTTAATGTTTGACGCAGGGTTCACTTGCTCAGTAGACCCAGGTGTCGCCGCTATTGTGCCATTCGCTAGTTCAGGCTTTACACGAGCATTATTAACCTGCTGGTTAGTCTCTAACCTAGCTGGCGTATAAGCAAGTGAAGAGCTATGAATTTTCATGTGACAAGTTATGCGTAGTCAGATTTTGCTATTGTAGAATCTTTAATCTTAAATGTCCAAGTACCTATGTTCATGCATACTAAATCATAAAGAGGAATCGAATGACGAACGAACTACAAACTCAGATTGAGGCTGCCGCTTTTAGGCGGTTATTACAACATTTACAAACCCATACCGAGGTGCAAAACATCGATTTAATGCTAGTCGGTGATTTCTGCCGCAATTGCTTAGCGAAATGGTATGCCGCAGAAGCGGCAGCCTTGGGCGAACAGGTAGACTATGAGGCGGCACGTGACCATGTTTACGGTATGCCTTATTCAGAATGGAAACAACGTTATCAACAAGATGCTACGCCTGAGCAGTTAGCCGCGTACGCTAAAAAACAAGAAGGTAAACATGAACACTAAAATGGACTATGACGCGATGTTTTCAGGCATTATTGGCGAAGATTATGCCATGCTTAAACAATTATCGCCGTTATCGTATGAAATGAGTAATTTAGTTGGGGCTACGGTTGCCGAATACGCTAAATCGGGCTTAAACGTTGTTGAACTGGGCGGTGGTACAGGTATTACGACCTTATCGATACTGAGTCAACACGACTCGGCTAAGGTCTTAAGCATTGATAACGAGCCAACCATGCAAAAGCAAGCGCAAGCGAGCTTAGCCGATTGGGTGAACGCGGGGCGCTTAACATTTTCTGGTGATGATGCATTAACGGCACTGAAAAAACTGCCGGATGCCAGTGTTGATAGCGTGGCTTCAGCCTATACGCTACACAACTTTACTCAAGGCTATAGAAAACAAGTGCTGGCAGAGGTTTTTAGAGTCTTAGTGCCGGGTGGCTGTTTTATTAATGGCGACCGCTATGCTTTAGACGATATAGACCTGCATACGCGCACGACTCAACAAGAAGTGAGTCGTTATTTCCGCGTGTTAATTGCTGCTAGTAAATTAGAGCTGCTAGAGCACTGGATTGTGCATTTATTTAGCGATGAATCGGAAAACCACATTATGCGTGAAACTCAAGCATTAACTCAGCTTGCTGAGTTAGGGTTTGGGGCTATCCAGTTTAGTCATCGATATGAAGTGAATGCGTTGGTTTCGGCGTCTAAGCCATTGCTGACGAATGAGTAAGTAAGTGGTTGTCTTAAAAATTGAAAAATCTTTTTTAACCATAAGCTCAGCAAATGAACATTGATTGACAAGCTGTAGGCTAGCTGTTATTTTTTTGTTGGCACTCAATATGATAGAGTGCTAATTAATAATAAATTAGAGGTGGGTGTGGGCCATACTATGCAACAGCTTAATGAGCGCTCATTACAATTATTAAAAACATTGGTTCAGCGTTACATCACAGACGGTCAACCGGTCGGTTCTAGGGCGTTATCTAAAGATTCTGAACTGAAGCTCAGTCCTGCGACCATTCGTAATGTAATGGCTGATTTGGAAGATTTAGGGTTGGTACATTCGCCGCATACATCGGCAGGGCGAGTGCCAACGGTTAGTGGCTACCGTTTGTTTGTGGATAGTTTAATAACTGTTAAACCACTAAACACAGCAGAGTTAACAAAATTACAGGAAGGATTGCTAGCGCCTAGCGATTCTACCGATGTTATTGGTGTTGCTTCAAAATTACTCGCCGATGTGACGCAAATGGCTGGCGTGGTGACGCTACCGCGTCGAGAAAGCGTTAGTTTTCGGCATATCGAGTTTTTACCGTTATCACATCAACGCGTATTAGTCATTTTTGTCACTAACGAGCAAGAAGTTCATAACAAAATTATTC
>CAWUNX010000504.1:0-2012 GCA_963923905.1 uncultured Methylocucumis sp. | reverse complement strand
GTTGAACTTTAGAGTTAGTTTAGACTATTTGATGATTTATGCACCAACGCCGTTGATACCTCAAAAATTGATGCTCTGATTAACATGGTTGGCGAAGTAGTCATCACCCAGTCCATGCTAGGGTTAGTGGGTGAAAACTTTTCGATGGATAAACTGGATCAGCTCAAGAAAGGCTTAGCCCAGTTAGAACGCCATACGCGGGATTTACAACAAAGCGTCATGAATATTCGGATGTTACCGATTAGCTTTGTGTTTAGCCGTTTTCCTCGTTTAGTTCATGACATTAGCTCAAAACTCGGCAAAAAAATTGAATTAAAACTGGTCGGTGAAAACACTGAAATCGACAAATCCGTTGTTGAATTAATCAACGATCCGCTCGTGCATTTAATTCGCAACAGTTTAGACCACGGCATAGAAATGCCGGATAAACGCGTCGCTGCGGGCAAGCCTGAAACGGGTACCATTGAATTAAAAGCCTATCATCGCGGTGGTCATATCGTCATTGAAATCACCGATGACGGTAATGGCATGGACAAGAAAAAGCTCATTACCAAAGCTAGAGAAAAAGGCATTTTAGATGACAGTACGCAATTAACCGACAAACAAGCCTTTGAACTGATTTTCATGCCTGGATTCTCCACGGCAGAAAAGCTCACTGATATTTCAGGGCGTGGCGTCGGCATGGATGTAGTACGGCGTAATATCGAAGCGTTAGCCGGTAACATTGACATTACCTCAGAATTAGGCAAAGGCACGACTATAGCGATACATTTACCGCTAACGCTCGCGATTCTCGATGGTCAATCAGTAGCCGTTGGTGATGAAACCTATATTGTGCCACTGGTATCGATTATTGAATCCATTAACATCACTGAAAAAATGTTAAATAAAGTGGCTGGCAAAGGCGAAACCTTCCGTTTACGCGACCAGTACATACCTATCATACGAATGCAGCAAATTTTTAACGTACAAAGCAAACATCCCACTAATAAAAATGCTGAAGGCGTTATCGTGGTTGTTGAAGGCCAAGGCATATTATGCGGTTTATTCGTAGACGACTTATTAGGCCAACAACAAGTCGTTATTAAATCTTTAGAGGCCAACTACCGTCGAGTTGAAGGCGTGTCTGGCGCAACGATTTTAGGTGATGGCTCTGTAGCATTAATATTAGACGTGCCTGGACTTGTGCGCATGTCTAATCGATAACCTGCCGTTACGCTTAGGAGCTTAACACAATGAGCGAAAATCAAACTCAAAGCCAAGACACTAAAGAGCACGCGCAAGACCATTACAATAAAAAACTGGATAACGATGTGCAATATTTAAGCTTTGCCTTAGGCAAGGAAGAATACGGTGTCGACATTTTACGCGTACAAGAGATTAGAAGCTGGGAACCAGTTTCAAGAATTCCTAACGTACCGTCGTATGAAAAAGGCGTGGTCAATTTGCGCGGCTCTATTGTCCCTATTATCGACTTGCGCGAACGCTTTAAATTGAAGAACGCCGATTACACATTGCTCACCGTTGTCGTCGTGTTACAAACCGGCGACAGTAAAAAACCCAGAACTATGGGCGTTGTTGTCGATTCCGTTTCCGATGTCATTACGATAGATAAAACCAAAATACAAAACGCGCCGGATTTTGGCACCAAGATTAGCAACGAATTTATTGACGGTTTAGCGTCGGTTAATGAACGCATGGTCATGTTATTAGATGTAGATAAATTACTACACCTAGAAGAATTGGATCAAACCGAAACTGCATAATGGGGTAACCGTTAGAAAACGGAGGGAACAATAATGAAAATAAATATGCCCGTTACTGATAAAGAAGTGTTATTACCTAAGGACACCTTCTTAGTCACCAAAACCAACTTAAAAGGCGTTATAACCCACGCTAACGATGCTTTTGTTGAGGTTTCAGGTTTTAGCCGCGAGGAACTGATTGGCTCGGCTCATAACATCGTGCGTCATCCCGACATGCCGCCCAGCGCCTTCAAGGATACGGGGGAG
>CAWUNX010000503.1:0-2018 GCA_963923905.1 uncultured Methylocucumis sp. | reverse complement strand
CGTGTGGTTGAAATTATTAATGCCACTCAGTAATCATGCCGAACGGTATTGGTACAAATATGGAACTCACTGCTATTTTAACGCTTGCTCCAGAGGGGGGATATGTTGCGTTCAATCCTGAAACGGGTACAAATACGCAGGGCGAAACAATTGAAGAAGCGTTACTTAATTTACGCGAAGCCACTGAATTGTATTTGGAGGAGTTCCCGCAACTGATTAGTGCTAGGCCATTTTTAACCACTTTTGAAATCAGCATTCATGCCTAAACTGCCGGTTTTGTAAGGCGCTTCTGGATGTGTTGTGCCGAACCATAGAGAGCTAAAAGCAGGCACACTCGCCGGTATTTTGAAACAAGCAGGCGTTTCAGCTGATGAGTTTGTCGCCAAACTGCACTCTTGAAGCTCACTAGCTTTATCAAGCATGAGGGATAACTTTTAATAACTACCTTGTAATTGATGATTAACCATTAACTGGCTAAGGAAAATCTGTTCAAATTGCTCTGCTGGTATCGGTTTTGCATAATGGTAGCCTTGTAAAATATCACAGCCTTGGGTTGTACAAAAAACAGCTTGTGCGTTGGTTTCTACGCCTTCGGCGACAACTTTCATGCCTAGCGATTTGGCGAAATTAATCAGTGCAATCAGTAGGCGTTCGCCTTTAGCATCCTCGCCAATCGTCGATACAAACGACCTATCGATTTTTAGCACAGTAATTGGAAACACTTTTAAGTGCTCCATTGATGAGTAGCCTGTGCCAAAGTCGTCTAAAGACAGTTTTATCCCGCATTCAGCTAATTCCGATAAAACCGATGCTCGGCTATGCACATCGTCTATCAATGAGCTTTCAGTAATTTCTAATTCCAAACTAGAGGGTGGGATTTGATATTCATCCAACACTTTTTTAATTTCTGCTAATAGCGCAGGTTGCTTGACTTGCATAGCTGATAAATTAATCGCAATCGTTATCGGCGAGCCTCCTAGTAAACCTGTTTGATGCCATTGATGTATTTGGCGGCACACTTCACGAATCACCCAACTGCCAATGTCAACGATTAGCGTCGTTTCTTCGGCTAGTGCTAAGAAGCTTACCGGTGATAGCAAGCCGCGCGTGGGGTGTTGCCAACGCAGTAAAGCTTCCATGCCCGATAAGCAGCTATTTTCGGCATTAATTTGAGCTTGGTAGTACATTCTAAACTGATTGGCGTCTAGTGCCTTAAGTAAGTCTTGTCGCATACTCGTTTGCAGCAATAACGCATCTTGCAAGCCTTGGGAAAAAAATTGGCATTGATTGCGCCCGGCTTTTTTGGCTTGATACATGGCAATATCGGCGCATTTGAGTAAGTCAGCTGTGTTAGTCGCGCAATGATCCAATATCGCAATGCCAATACTTGAGGTAATAACCTTTTCCGAATCAGCCAAGAAGATAGGGCGTTGTAATTCATACAGAATACGTTCGGCTAAGACAATGGCTTGCTGGTGATTACAGAGGTCAGTGAGCACCACGACAAATTCATCGCCGCCCATTCGGCATAAAATATCGCTGTCTCGAATTGCTGTACGCAGTCTCAACGTTATTTTAGTAAGTAATTCGTCACCGATAGCATGTCCCATGGTATCGTTAACTTCTTTAAAATTATCAAGATCAATCAGCAACAACGCTAAGCCGCCATGTCCACGATGGACGCGGGCTATAGCTTGTTCCATCGCAATTTCTAAGCCACGGCGATTAGCCAGTCCCGTTAGCGGGTCAGTGATGGCAAGATGTTGTAATTGGTCTAAGCTTGCTTTTAAGGCTCGCTCTATTAAGTAACGTTGGCGCGAATGCTTGACCGCTCGGCTTAGGCGGCGCGCAGTTACTTCATCTTTTAATAGAAAATCCTGCGCACCTTCTTCAAAACAATGTTCAGCGAGAGCGTCGTCATCTTGGCGACTTAACATGATAATGGCTGCTGCGTCTAGTTGGTTAGGGCTATTTCCGAAATTTAAAACCCCCAGTCTTAAAATTTAAGAAGGGTGAAT
>CAWUNX010000502.1:0-2024 GCA_963923905.1 uncultured Methylocucumis sp. | reverse complement strand
TGGGCTCGGAGATGTGTATAAGAGACAGATGAACGGCTTAGCGCTCTGAAGGGAAACAAACAAGCGATTATTTAATTTTCGCTTCTTTATACATCACATGTTTACGGACAACCGGGTCGAATTTTTTAATTTCCATTTTTTCCGGCATGGTTTTTTTGTTTTTAGTCGTGGTATAAAAATGACCTGTGCCTTCGGTCGATACTAATTTAATTTTGTCGCGCATGGTAATCCCCTAAACTTTTAACCGTTAAAACCATCTTTACGCATCTCTGCTAATACCGCATCAATGCCTTTTTTATCAATAATACGCATTCCTTTCGTTGATACTCTAAGTCTTACCCAGCGGTTTTCGCTTTCAACCCAGAATCTATGGTGTTGTAAATTAGGCAAAAACCGTCTTTTGGTTTTGTTATTAGCATGAGAAACATTGTTACCGACCACAGGGCGTTTTCCGGTAACTTGGCAAACTCTGGACATGATTAACCTCAAGTTATTGATAGTGCAAAATAGCCGAGCTTTATACCAAAATTTCTTTTCAAGGTAAATAACTCTCTATAAAATGTTTGTTTCAATCCACATCCGACCTCATCTGTCGGATGACAAAGCCACCGACAGATAGAGACCGATGGATTGCCTCCCCGTGAACGAGGAGGTTGCCTTTAAAAGATAACAAGGCGTTCGCCGCGTTGTCAATAAGACGATTCCCCCTATAAAATGAAGGGCGGGTTCAACCAGCAAGGAAATTTGATAAACCGATTCACTTACACCAGGACACGACATGCAGATTAAGCTAGGCATTGTGATGGATTCCATTGCTAGGATTAATATCAAAAAAGACACCAGTTTTGCGCTATTACTCGAAGCGCAAGCGCAAGGCTTTGAGCTTTACTATATGGAATTAAACGACTTATTCTTAAGAAATGGTAAAGCCTATGCGCGTACACGTAAGCTCACCGTGCAACGTGATAACCAGGCTTGGTATCATTTTATAGATGAACAAACGCTAGCTTTGGCCGAGCTCAATGTCATTTTAATGCGTAAAGACCCGCCGTTTGATCAAGAATACATTTACGCCACCTATATCTTAGAACGTGCCGAAAATGATGGCGTTTATGTCGTTAATAAACCGCAATCGTTACGCGATGCCAATGAAAAATTATATACCGCTTGGTTTGCCCACTGTTGTGCCGATACCTTAGTAACCCGCGAAAGCGCACGCATCCGAGACTTTCTAGCCGAACAAAAGCAAGTGATTTTAAAGCCATTAGATGGTATGGGGGGCGCATCCATTTTTTATCTACACGAACACGACCGCAACATTAGTGTTATTTTAGAAACCATGACACAGCACAACAGCCGTTATGTCATGGCACAAACGTATTTACCCGCTATCATAGACGGCGATAAACGTATTCTGATGGTCAATGGTGAACCCGTGCCTTATTGCTTAGCCCGAATTCCACAACAAGGCGAAGCACGAGGCAATTTAGCAGCCGGCGGTAGAGCCGAAGCAAGGCCACTGACCGAACAAGACCTATGGATAGCCTCTCAAGTAGGTCCCACCTTACGCGCAAAAGGCTTAATTTTTGTAGGTTTAGATGTTATTGGCGACAAGTTAACAGAAATCAATGTTACCAGTCCTACTTGCGTACAAGAGCTAGATAAAGCGTTTGATTTAAATATCAGCGCATTACTCATGAATCATATCGTAGCCAAATTAACATGAGCGCTCCTGATAGATTTAAACCATCCAGCGCATTATCGCCTAATGATTCATTGCTGATTGCGTTTTTTATTGCGCTTATTATTCACACCGTCGTAATATTAAGCATTCGATTTGTGGCCCCCGAACCGTTAAAAGTCCACAAATCGCTAGATGTCACGTTAGTTAACAAACCCAGCGTAAAACCACCGAAACAAGCTAATTTTTTAGCACCCGAAAATCAACAAGGCGGTGGCGACAGCAAACAACCGGCACCTGTCTCTTATACACATCTGACGCTGCCGACGATACTCCTTGTGTA
>CAWUNX010000501.1:0-2025 GCA_963923905.1 uncultured Methylocucumis sp. | reverse complement strand
GCTGAAAACTATCTGAAAAAAGCCTTAGCGATTAATCCTGAAGGTTTAGAAACCAATTATTATTATGGCAACTTTTTAGCCGACCAAGATCAAGCCGAACAAGCCTTGGCCTATCTAAAAAAAGCGATTAACGCGCCGATTAGGCCCGAACAAGTTTTCTCCGATACGCAAATGCAAAACGAAGCCAAATTGGCGCTAAAAAAACTAGCGCCATAAGGCCTTAAGACAAATGCGCATAAGCGGGTAAGGTTTGCAAACGCTGGTCTTCTAACGGTATGCCAACAGTAAAATGATATAAACTCTGAAAGCGATTATCGGTTAAGCCTAAAACCTGATGCACGGCATCATCAAAATAACAGCCTATGCCAGTACCGCGCCACGCTTCTGCCTCAGCTTCTAAGTACAACACTTGCCCTATCATGCCGCATTCCCAAAATAACCGCCGATACGCCCAGGCGTGCTCGGCAACGACGTCAGCAAATTCAGCCACCATCGCCAAACTAAATGCGCTATCGCTAGCAATTGCTTGATGACAACTTAGCTTTTTAGCCAACATGCGAAAATCACCTACAACCAACTGATAAAACGGCAACGTTGCATGAACGGATTGCCAACTAAAATCGCTTAACATCGCCGCTTTTAGCCCAGCCAGATGTTGTGGCTGCCGAACTAATGCATATAACCCAGCCTCAACTCCTTCGACGTTATGCACAAACAACAACAAATTTACACACGGCGACCAAGGCCAACTATCGAACGGCACAGGCGCTGAAGGCAGCACCGCACTCAATATACGAAAAAAGCTATCCTGACGCATAGGGCTGACTTGCTTATTAAAATGCTGAGCACTGCGTCGAGTACGGATAATTTCCGCCGCCGATTTTTCGCAACTGGATGGCAACATTGCCATAGGCATCGGTGAATGCGTTACTTTTGGCGTCGACCATTTTTTTGCTGCATGACACACATCATCGATAACCGGCCATTTATAAAAATGATACGCGCGCAAACTGTACGCCTTGCCTTGCCAATGACCCGTATGCGCTAATGACACTAGCGCATGGTAATCTAACGGCTTATCGTCAGACTGAGTATACACACGACACAACACATCGGGTGCTTCATGCTCTAATGCAACAAAATCTTGGCTACGATTTAAACCTAATATTATCGCCAATTCATCATCGCCTACTTCAGTACACACCTCTATTGACCAACCCAACGTCGCAGCAGCATAACGCAAACATGCTAACGCATGGCCTAAATCATGCTGGCAATAACGAAACGCACGCTCACCATATTTCCACGCCTCACGCCAATGAATCGACGATAAGCCAATAAAAAGTTCTGCACTAGCCAACGACTCAGTAAACTCACAACGCCGTTCTAACTGATGGTCATGGCTAACATAATGATAAACACCCGATTTCATTAACTCCGCATGAGTAATAATCAAATACGCTTCGGTAGGATGCAAATTACCGCTAGAGGGATTGCACCGCAAGGCCCAACGACTAGGACCAAACTGCTTCCAAGCCGACAACCCCAATGCCAATTCTAACAGTAGCCCCAAAGACGCATGAGTTACCGGTTGGGCAGGAATTAAGCCAGGCGTACTCAGTTCCGCATACAATGGCGAAACTTCAGCGCCCGGCATAGGCAACGACACTAAATC
This sequence comes from uncultured Methylocucumis sp., assembly GCA_963923905.1. Lineage (GTDB taxonomy): Bacteria > Pseudomonadota > Gammaproteobacteria > Methylococcales > Methylomonadaceae > Methylovulum. Next base: position 350 of record CAWUNX010000501.1, on the reverse strand, counting down.
ACAATCAGCAAAACGCCGAAACGGATCGGGCTGATCATCCCAATCTATCGTTTCAGGGCCTTTAGCGTAGCGTTCTAAATGATGTTTAGTACGGTTGTGATAGTTAATAACAGCTTCAGATTGTGTATTCATCGTCTCAAGGTTAACAATAGTCAGAGATGATGAGGTTATAGGCGATTAACCATAAAAAAACCATACTTTTTTAAAGTTTTCCTATATCTGCTCAGCCACTATCACATTAACATCTTGATAGTTAAGGACTCAGTATTTAATGCTAAAAACTTGGCAGTCGAGCGTAAGTAACCGTTCAAAAGTTGTTTGACATTTTTAATTCACCACGAAGAACCACG
>CAWUNX010000500.1:0-2073 GCA_963923905.1 uncultured Methylocucumis sp. | reverse complement strand
GTGGGCTCGGAGATGTGTATAAGAGACAGCTAGACGACTATACGATTACGATACTCGGTGAGGCTACCGAAGCCGGCAGGCCGGTTTGGAAAATAGAAACCGTGCCTAACGCTGAGCGTGCCAAGAAAACCCGTTATGCGCGTACCGTGTTATACGTTGACAAAGAACGCTATGTCAGTTTGCGTTCGGAAATGTATGATAAAAACAATAAGGAAATTAAACGCATGATAACGTCTAAAGTCGATGAAATAAAAGGCGTTTGGACGGCGCGCTCACAAACTATGATGAATTTAGTCACGAATCGGCTTTCTAACATGATTCGTAGCGAAATTGATACTGGCGTTAACATTCCTAGCGATTTTTTAACCCAACGCACGTTAACCGACGTCGCGTTTAGAGAAACCACCTTAGCCGAGTTGAGGGCGCAAGTCACTCGCTAACCCATGCGGATACAATGGACTGCCGCCCCGTTATTGATAGTAGCACTGTCAATACACGCCGAAGATGTTTTGCCTAAGTCCGAGTCTAATAGCAGCAGTGATATGCTGCAATTAGATGAGGAATTTTCGGCTGATATTAAGCCCGCAAAACAGTTAAGCAAAACAGAACCCGCATCTGAAGCGGATTTTTATACTCGACATCTTGCCAAAAAATTCACCTTTAAGCTAAACCAACAGGTTTATAGCCAAATTCATGACCATGTCACGGCATCAGGCGTAGCAAAAACGCCGACGATTGAAGACAATCGCTTAAATTTAAATATTAAATATCAAAATCCTTTTGCATCAGGCTGGAGTTTTCAAGCCAGTGCGCAAGCTAAACTGTATTGGCCTAGCGATTATGAGCACGGTACATCTAATCAATCGATAGATATGGAAGGCCGCGTCGATGAGCTTGAGGCAAGATTAAATGAGTTTTATCTGACGAAAAATTTAGACCAGCATACCTTTAAACTCGGTAGACAAACCATTGTCTGGGGCGAGGCCGAAGGCAATTCGATTTTAGATACGTTAAATACCACCGAATATCGAGATTTAAGCATTATTGAAATCGAAGACGCGCGATTAAACCAATGGTTGCTGGTGTGGGATTTTTTCGGTGACGAACAACAACGCTTATCGTCGTTTATAAACTTCGACCCGCAATTTAATCCCAACACGCGTATAAACAGCCCGGCTTATGTTCCAGTAGCTGTGCCATTAACAGGACCTGACGATAAAACCCGGTTTGAATTCGGTACACGTTGGCAATGGTCAATCGAGCACAGCGATTTAGCTGTAATGGCAGCGTATTTATTTGAAAACCCCTTACGCTATGACGTTGCGCCCGATTTATCAGTCGCTAGAGCCAACGATAATGGCTATTGGCTATTAGGTGCTAGTGCCAACCGTGCGATAGGTAAGCTGTTGTTAAAGCTAGATTTAGCGTTTAGTCATGGCGTATTAGCGGACACCCTGGTAGCGCCAGGCGGTGATTATCTCTTCAGTCATGCGAGTTCGATGCGTAGTGAGCAAATAGGCTTTTCTACTGGATTTGAGTATGCAATTAGTAATCAGCAAAGCATTAGCTTGTCCGCTTTAGCCAGACATTTTATTGGCTTAGACGAGTCGTTACGCACTAATGAAACCTCGGCTAATGGTGACGTATTCGGCAGTTGGCTAATGCGTTATAGCCATAGTTTTGACAATAACGATTGGGTGTTCTCGTCAACAATGAACGGCTCGTTAAACGGCGATAGAGTGTTAATCAGCGGCAGCGTGTTATATAGTGTTAACGACCATTGGTCGCTATTAACCCAGGTTATTACCACTTTTGCCGATAAAAACTCCTCATTTGCGATTTTAGATAAAGATGTGCGGCTGGGGTTTACGATTAGTTATTCAAATTAAACGAGTGTTCTCTTAATAAGGTTATGCACCAAAGTATCGATGCAAAGAACGCTCAATGCTGCCATGCTTGCCGAATAAATCAGAGTACCTCGTTTCATAAAAACGGTCCTTACCTTTCCCGCAGTTAAACATCTGTCGGACTTCGCCATCATGCTTAGTCGTGTAGACACCGTCTTTGGTGATG
>CAWUNX010000499.1:0-2078 GCA_963923905.1 uncultured Methylocucumis sp. | reverse complement strand
GATTATGTATTATCGCTCATTTCTTGGTATTGGCGTTGATGGAAATAGCCTTATAATGCAGACTATGCCATGGCACATAAATAATCTTATCGCACTTGAGCTATTAACCAAGCCTTTCTTGTAAAACAGCTTAAGCCATTGAATTTATTACATACTGAGCGAGAATATGTCTTTGCCGCGTATTTTGTTAGTAGATAATAACCCTACAAGAATTCAACAACTTGAAATCATTTTGCAGTTTATGGAGTTTCAAGTTGCCACAACAACATTCAGCCAACTTATTGACAACCCGGCTAATCATTCAAACGCTGCTTTACTATTAATTGGCGAAGAGCTTATACAGCGCTCCGGCGGCATAGATGCAATAACGACTCTCCCTGTAATTGTTTTACAAGACGCCTCTGTTACTCCCAATACGGATTCGTCTCAGCATAAACCATACCAATACTTGACCTGGCCAGCCACACTATCAGAGCTCTCTAAACTAATAAAACCATTACTCGCGACAGAAGCAAATTCGGAGCTAAAAACACCTAAAGCGGCAGACTTACGCTCCCTTCCTACTGAACGCTTGCAAGGAAAAAGCCCAGCTATCGCAGCCGTGCGCAAATTAGTCGAACAAGTCGCCTCGTCTGATGCCACCGTGCTCATTCTTGGAGAATCCGGTACCGGAAAAGAAGTGGTCGCAAGAGCCTTGCATGAGTTATCCAATCGACGCCACAAGCTTTTCGTGCCCATTAATTGTGGCGCAATCCCGGCAGAATTATTAGAAAGTGAATTATTCGGCCATGAAAAAGGCGCGTTTACCGGCGCATTAACAGCAAGACAAGGCCGGTTTGAAATGGCCGAAGGCGGTACGTTATTCCTAGATGAAATAGGCGATATGCCTATGGCGATGCAAGTCAAGCTATTGCGGGTGTTACAAGAGCGGACTTATGAGCGCGTAGGCAGCAACAAAACCCAACATTGTGATGTAAGAATTGTTGCCGCCACGCATAGAGCTTTAGAGCATGAAATACAAGAAAATCGCTTCCGTGAAGATTTGTTTTATCGACTCAACGTTTTTCCAATTGATATGCCTGCTTTACGCACGCGCAAAGAGGACATTCCACTCTTAGTAAGTGATTTATCCGAACGACTAAAAGCCAATCAACGCGGTCATATACAGCTCACCGATGCCGCATTAACCGTGTTAATGGCACGACTGGCCTGGTAATATCCGTGAACTCGCTAACCTCATAGAGCGTTTAGCCATTATGTACCCTAAAGGCTTAGTCGATGTTGCCGATTTACCGGAAAAATTTCAGCGCTATGCCACAACAGATGAGCTACTTGTTTTAGAAGACACTGATGATAACAACGCTGATGCTGAATTTTCTGAACTCACAGAACACCTATTCACAACACCCCCAGCAGACAGCAGCCGTTTAGTTCAACTTCCCGCACAAGGAATCGACTTAAAAGAATACCTTAACATTATGGAAATTGACTTAATCAGGCAAGCGCTAGAAGAATGCAACGGTGTTGTCGCCCACGCCGCTAAACGCTTACACATGCGTAGAACAACATTAGTCGAAAAACTACGCAAATATGAATTACAGCGTTAATTATTAACGCTTTTCAGCAATGACAAATAGGCTTTTTTTATTGTCACCATCGGGAAATAAGTCAACCTGATGCTCAGAAAAATCAATTACTTGAACATCAAACCCTAATTTTTGCAAATACGCAATATCACTTTCACAACTATTGTTAGCATGGTGCTCACCCAATAATGGAAAGTGGTTCCTCACCCTTAAATCATTAACCAAGTCATCCATACGTTTATTGTCTAGTGAGCTAGCAAAATCAATCGTTGAATAGGCTAATCTACCGCCTTGTTTCAATACCCGGAACGCCTGGTCAAAAAACCTATGGCTTTCCATATGAAAAACACATTCGATGGCAGCAACACGCTCAAACTGAGCATCATCATAAGGCAACTCCTCCGCCAATCCATGACTTAACTCAATACCCGGACACCCACATTCGGTTAATAAATTTCTTGCATAATCAACTTGGTACTGGTCGATATTACG
>CAWUNX010000498.1:0-2103 GCA_963923905.1 uncultured Methylocucumis sp. | reverse complement strand
ACACAAGGAGTATCGTCGGCAGCGTCAGATGTGTATAAGAGACAGGTGATTGAGTTTATCCATACGGCAACCTTATTACATGATGATGTTGTCGATGAGTCTGAATTAAGACGAGGTAAAGAATCGGCGAATGCGGTTTGGGGCAATGCGGCAAGTGTTTTAGTCGGCGATTATTTGTATTCGCGCGCATTTGAAATGATGGTCAGAACCAATAATATGCGGGTTATGGAGATTTTATCCAAAACGACTACGGCTATTGCTGAAGGTGAGGTATTGCAATTATTGAATTGTAATAACCCAGAAACCACGGAAGCTAAATACTTAGAGGTGATTGCGCGTAAGACTGCAATTTTGTTTAGTGCAGCTACGCGTTTAGGTGCCGTTTTAAGCAATGCAGATAATGAGACAGAAGAAAAGTTGGCGGCTTACGGCCAACATTTAGGCATTGCGTTTCAATTAATCGATGATGCGTTAGATTATAAAGCCAGTCAAGAAGACTTGGGTAAAAATCTAGGCGATGATTTAGCCGAAGGTAAACCGACCTTACCGCTAATCTATGCGATACAAAACAGCAGCGCAGAAGAGGCGGCTATTATTGTGGCGGCGATAAAAGACGGCAATCGCGAGGCGTTTAACGACGTGTATAGCATCGTACAACGCACACAAGCGATTGCCTACACCGAAAAATGCGCTGAGGCACAAGCGCTTAAAGCCATTAATGCGTTAGCGGTGCTTCCTGAATCGGATTATAAAACCGCATTGATTCAATTAGCTCAGTTTTCGGTACAGCGCAGTTATTGATTAATGCGTGTCGTGATGATGTTCGCCCATTAATATTTCTAAGCGTTTAACCTGCGGGTCATCTTCCATGTCGCCAAAATCAGTGTAATCCAAATGCCTGAACTGATTGAGTTCGGTTTGGCTAATGGGTTGCACGGGTAGTGTTGGCGAACACGTTTTAAGTGTTAATACCAATTCTTCATCCGGCATTTTTTTCCATAAGCGTAGTGGCAGTTGTATTTTAGGTAGCCAAGCCAATTCTATCTCGGCGTGTTGTAGCTTGCCGCGATAATGCTGGACTTCTATATCGCCAATACGTTGTTGGGTTAACAGCAATTGCTTGCCTAATACGGCGGGATCAATCAGTGAATTCAATTGCGGCCATGAGGGTGATTTACCTAAGGCTGCTAAATCGCCGGGTACAAATTCCACCGCCGTTTTCTCATGGAAAAACACTTTAGTGTAAAATAATTGAGCTTGGTTATTGCGCTCCCAAAGCTCGCCTTGTTGGGTGAGTTCATCGCGGGTTTCCATGCGCATCGGTGTGCGCCATAAATACCAATGGGAGTGTTGTTTGTCGTTAGCTGTTGTCGCTTGTTTTTCAAATTGGCAAGCTAGAGTCGAGGTATTAGTGACAGAATTTAAACCTGTGGGTAATTCATCATAAAAATCTTGGGTAGATGACGCACAGCCTGTTAGCGTCAGTACTATTAATATCAAGCAATTCTTCATATTTCTTTCCATTCATGTTGTCATACAAAAAAACAAGGGTGCATAACGCACCCTTGTTGCAGCTTCCTGCCAATATATCCTAATAAAACCGGTTAAAAGCCGGTCTGTTCGACATTATTTTGTCATGGCTCTATGCATGACATGGAAAATAACGTTTTGCTCTAACACGCCACGGAATAAATGCGCGCCAGGGCCTTGAGCGTAAATAGCAACGTCTTCACCGGCATGAGTTTCAGCACCCGCTAACGGGACTAAGGCTTCTTGGTGGAAATCAACGTCAGTAGTATCAACGGCTGTCATATCGGTAAAACGACCTACTTGAACTGGTGTTGCATAAACATCATCGCCTTTAACGCCTACGTGATAGCCTAAGCCGTTAGCATAAGATAAAGTGGTGTAAGGCATATTGTCAGACGCTTTGGCATAATCACTCGCACCTGGCTCAATGACTTTACCTAAAATGTTATTACCGCGTTGTGGGTAACCGGCAATCGTGAACGTATGGCTGTGGTCAGCCGAAACAACGATTAAAGTATTATCTAATTCACCTAATTCGGTTAGTGTCGCAACAGCTTTTTTAACAGCGTCTGA
>CAWUNX010000497.1:0-2129 GCA_963923905.1 uncultured Methylocucumis sp. | reverse complement strand
TCACCCTTCTTAAATTTTAAGACTGGGGGTTTTAAATTTCGGAAATAGCCTAATACCACATTGATATGCTGGCGTTGTTCGCTGATGCGCACTTGATAATGCTCAAATATATCTAACACGCTAGCGCGTAAATCTATGCGTCGAGGATCAGGGTATGCCATTAGCGATTGATGATGCTTAAACAACAAGCCATCGCCTTGCGTATGACTTTTATGCGCACCTGGATAAATAGCGCGGCTATGACCGGCAAAGCGGTATTGAATTAACGACATGGCGTTACTGTTGGCCTAATAAAATGGCAATTAAAACTGTAGCGACTAAGCCTTGTGTGGGCCATAAATAAAAGCCCGGTATCTGCATTAACCAATCAAAAACCTGGTTATCGTGGCCCTCCGTAGCCTGAGCTAATACGCCTAAGCCATAGGCTAATCCGGCTACACAGAGTAAAACCACAATGCGCGGGCTACCTAATAACACCGCCTGCCATAACGCCACATAACCGGTATCGGCCATGCCAAACAGGATTTGCGGCATTAAAATACCCAAGGCAAGTGCAACGAGTGCAAACGTCAACGTAATCACATGATGAGTCACGGTTCGACAATCGTTAGCCATGCGTTGCCAATGTTGATAGCGCCTCGCACCATACCAAACGGGTAGGGTCACGCATAAGGCCAATAAACCTATAATCGTCAGTAACTCCAAAAACTTAGGGCTTATCGCTTCGTTTATCGCCCCCACATAATACGCCGCATAAGGCTCTGGCTCTTGTTTATCCAAAACGACAGCGATTACCACTAACAATATGCCTAAGCCTACATAGCTTAAACACGCTTGACGTAAACGTGTTTGATTGATTAATTGAGTAAAGTCTTTAAGGTTCATAACATCATCAGCGTTTAGATTATTGTTGTTATTTCGGTGACGAAAAATAAGATTGTGTTGCCTGAGCCAGCCAATCGTATTTAGACCTTCCAAGTTTTAAAAACCTGAAAGGTCTATAAGTTGTTTTGGTACAGATTCCTTAAGGCGCCGCAATTTGTTTTAAAATGCCAGCCATTAGCTCATCTTTCAACGTTTCCTGTTTATACGCATACCGCGCGGTAAAAAATACGCGATGCGCCACAGTCACGTTAAACACAGCTTGCACATCTTCAGGCAGCACAAAATCACGCCCGGCTAACCAGGCTTGGGTTTTCGCCGCTCGGATTAAAAAACTCATACCGCGCGGACTCGCACCGGCTTGAATCAATTGCTCCATGGCGACATCGCTTAACTGTATGCCAAAGCGTTGCGGGTTATGCGTGGCTTGCCACAAACTAAGCGCGTAACTACGCAAGCTATCTGAACTGTACAAATGGTCTTGAATGGCCTCGGCGATGTCATTTAATCGGTCATAAGCTAAGCCCGCACTAGGCATACTAGCCACTAACCGGTCGCTGTCGTGATAACGCGGATTAAACATCAGCTCGGTTAATACCTCGGTTTGCGTAGGTATTTGAATAGCCACTTCAAACATAAACCTATCTTTCGCTGCCGCCGGTAATTCAAACGTTTCCTCGCGCTCGACTTGATTTCTATCAGCAAAAACTAGCAAATGAGGTAAGTCATAGACTTGATTAAATGCATGCACACTACGCTCTGCCATCACGCGTAATAACACTGCATGGACTTGTGGCCTAGCTCGATTAATTTCATTGAAAAAAAACGTCGCTAAGCGTTCGCGCTGCTTTAGTAAAGGCCCGGCATCGACGCGTGGCTTACCATTCTGGTCTAAATAAGTGTAATAAAGTAAGTCGGCGGGCAACAAATCAATCGCACCTTCTACGCGTTGATAATCGCCGCCTAAACCTTGCGCGACGGCTTTTAATAATGTGGTTTTACCGACGCCTACCTGACCTTCTAATAACACATGACCACGCGCAAACACGGCAAGGATAATGTAACGAATCGCTTGGGCTTGGCCCACGACGATTTGATTGAGTTGCTGTTCAAAGCGCAACGCGGCATCGCGCCAATCGCTTAAGCTTGAGTCGATCATAACTGAGATTCTTAATGGAAAAAAATCACCGCTAGCCAATACAGTTCGGCACAACTATTGCTGAACAAAAAAGGGGTATACTGTAGAA
>CAWUNX010000496.1:0-2134 GCA_963923905.1 uncultured Methylocucumis sp. | reverse complement strand
ATTGGTATCTCGGTGTTTCCTTATGATGGCAATAATTATAACGACTTGATTAATAGAGCCAGCGAAGCAAGACGGCTAGCCAAGAAAAATGGCGGTAATGGTTACTACTATTTCACTGAACAATTAAACAGAAACAGTTTGGAATTTTTATGCTTATCGCATCAATTACGCGATGCGGTGGTAAAAAACCAATTTGTCTTGCATTACCAGCCCCAGCTTGATTTAGCTTCCGGGCGCGTCATCGGTGCTGAAGCCTTAATCCGTTGGCAGCATCCCACTGAAGGTCTGCTTTACCCTGCAAAATTTATCGAGATAGCCGAGCAAACCGGTCTTATCACCGACATTGGCTCTTGGGTGCTTAAAGAAGCGTGCCATCAAGCGGTTACTTGGCAAAAAAACGGTATAGATTATGTTGTAGTCTCTGTCAATGTGTCAGCTCTACAACTTAGACGTGGCAATATGGTAACCGTAGTCCAAACGATTCTTGACGAAACCGGGCTAGAACCATGTTTCTTAGAGCTAGAGCTAACAGAATCCATTTTGATTGAAAATATCGACCAAACTGTTTTGCAATTAAATCAACTCAAAGCCCTAGGTATCAAACTATCGATTGATGATTTTGGCACGGGTTATTCAAATCTTGCCTATTTACATAAATTCAATATAGACAAGCTCAAAATTGACCAATCCTTCGTGCGTAATATCGATAACCCAGCTAATCAAGCTATCGTTAAAGCCATCGTGCAAATTGGCCATGCCTTAGGTTACCGCGTAATCGCCGAAGGAGTAGAAACCGAAGCCATGAAAACACATTTGCTAACCAGCCAGTGTGACGAAGCACAAGGGTATTTATTTGCCAAACCTATTCCTAGCACGCTGTTTTATCAGTTTTTATTAGCGCATTAAGCTAGCTTGATAATAGAAATCTTTCCCTAATAATCGTTATAGGATTAGTTTAAAATAGGGGCTTACCCTAGGCTGTCGAAATAAGCCTTTAACCGACAGTTAATTTTTCCCCGATTTTTGGCTTTGAATATTGGCAAAGAACTCCCGCCGTTTGTTTTTGCGCACGGTATTAAGGTGGCATCGCCATCTTTGATCACCGCTTTAGGAGGATCGGCTTGTGTAAAGATAGCGGTCAGATTGCGTGCGAGACTTTCGCCATTGACACGCTCGCAGATTTTCCGCTGAGGCCTCCAGCAACGTCAAAATCCTTGGAATACTTCGATAAGACACGACGGCTTGTATGACCAGCAAGACACATAAAGTGCGCACGTCCTGCTTGGAACTGCGCTCAACAAGGCTATTGTCGGGTGTTAACGTTTTTTTATCCGTATCTATGCGTTGTTGCAATTGCTTCAGTTGCTGTTTTAACGCCGTGATTTGTGCACGATTGCGCTGTTGCGCCTTCCGATGCTCTCGATTTTCATTGGCTCTTTGTATCGCTTTCGCTCGCCATTCATCGCGGCTGCGGATGAGTTTTGATAGTTGCGGCATTGCTTCACCGCGTTTTCAAGCCATTTTCCGGGAAGCTCAATTATACTCAATTACTCATGGATTTCGACAGTCCTATACTCGTGCTCACAGGTTTCTTAGCCGACCAATTGTTACAACCATTAGCCTTAGCCGGTGGCGGGCAATTCACCACAACAGCATGGAGTCAATATGCGGCCACTAATGTTGAGGTGATTAGCCTATACCCGTGCAGATTTGTTCGGAGCGGAGTGATAAAGATGCGTTTCATGTTGTGGTTGTTCCAGTCAGATAATCTAACAAGCAAAGTGCATACTAATAAATAAACTTTTCTAACAATCCCTTCTATACTCCTATATGCTCATAAAAACATTCAGTTAAATAATTAGCAAAGGGATATAGTTATGAAAAAAAATGCTCGACTTCAATCTTTGACACTTAGCATGTCTATTACTAGCTTGCTAGGCATAAGCACGGCTAACGCCGACCCCTTATTACGATTTGATAGTTACGCACCGATTGCACCCTCATCAATTCCATCACAGAATCGACATGGCGCCGAAGCAACGCTTATCGTGAATCAGCACAACATAGGGTATTTGTCTTTTTAGGCTATTTCCGAAATTTAAAACCCCCAGTCTTAAAATTTAAGAAGGGTGAA
>CAWUNX010000495.1:0-2157 GCA_963923905.1 uncultured Methylocucumis sp. | reverse complement strand
TCCATTATTTAAAATCTTTAGCACAATATATAGTGTTAAATATAATTTTTAAAACAATATATTGATATATTTATAAAAAAATCTGAATACTTTCATAACCTCGATAGCAAATCGCCATAGGTGTGCCCCGAAATGCCGGATTGCCTACCGGCGAATCCGCCTAAATAACAGGGGTCATAACTGCTGCTATTTGCCCGTGTTCTTATCATGAAATTGTGACATTAAAGACATCGAATGACGCAAGCGATGTGTATACTAATGTCGGCAAATATAAGTGTTGCTGCGATTCAGATTGTATAACGATATTACCCGTGTCGTGCCCCCATATTTTCCACATTCCGACTATGCCAAGACTAAATTCACAATGGCAAAGGCATTGTAACCCCATAAACACTGTATTTTTTGCGTGTATAAATAGCATACTGTGCAAAATATCAGTACAATCTACATTGCAGAGTAAAGATGTTGTAGCCAGTGAAGTTCCGTTTTAATACAGGTAGTCCGGTTGTCAATGTTGTAGTTCTGTATTAACCGTATTTTTTATTTGAGGAATTTCAAATGGCAACAGGCACTGTCAAGTGGTTTAACAATACTAAAGGCTTTGGTTTTATCGCCCCTAGCGAAGGCGGCGAAGATGTTTTCGTACATCATTCAGTCATTCAAGGCGAAGGCTTTAAAACTTTAGCAGAAGGTCAAAAAGTTAACTTTGATGTTGAATCAGGCCCAAAAGGTTTAACAGCTACTAACGTTTCCCCAAGATAAAACATCGCGTCTGAGTGATGTGTTAAAGCGCTTTTTTTAATCTTATCCGCGCTTTTGGCAGTGGTTTTAACAAACTAAAACCACTGTCACTTTCCTTTCTATTGCCCATTCCGGTTGGTCTGTTATGTTAACAGCCATTCTTCTTTGTCTTCACATCTTATAGACCGTGCCCCGGATAAGCAGCCTCACACTTCTTAAACTTACGTTGCCTACCGCGTTATCAGCGATGCTGGATAATGCTTATCGCGTGATTGATCAACAAGCGGTGCAATGGTTAGGCGTAGAAGCGCAAGCTGCTATTGCCTCGACGACATTTGTGTTAATTGCTTATTATGCGTTGTATTCCATCATGTCGGCAGGCACGCTAGCGTTATTAGCACGCGCGATAGGCAGCAACAATACGAAAAGCCAAGAAGCTTATATGGCTAATGCGTTAATCGGTGCGCTGAGTATTGGTATTTGTGTGCTGAGTTTAAGTGCATGGCTCGCGCCTATGACGGTACAGTTATTAGGTTTAACAGGCAATACCGCTGTACTTGCCCAAACGTATTTGCGTTGGCACGCCTTATCTTGTTTAGCTCAAGCCGTTATGCCCAGTTTAGAAGCAATTTTTATTGCCTATGGCCGCGCGCAACCTGTGTTTTGGCTGCAATTAATCGCGACAACGCTTAATGTCGCGTTAAACCCAGTGTGTATTTATTATTTCGATTTAGGTATCGGTGGTTCGGCGTTAGCAACAGGGATTAGCACACTCAGCGCAGTGATTGCCGGTATTTGCTTGTTGCGTTGCACCAGTCCATTTCGCTTTAAGCATTGTCTGCCCAATCGGCACTTAGGCCAAATAGCTAAGATTGGCTTGCCTATGTGTTGGGGTTCGCTGATGTTTGCTGGCGTGTATTGGGCTATGTTGCATTGGGTCATTAGCCCATTAGGCACGTCAGTTAATGCGGCGCTAGGCATTGGTTTTTCAGCGCTAGAAGGTTTTACCTGGCCGGTGTTTTGGGGCTTTTCTATGGGTATTGCCGGAATAGTCGGTCGATGTATAGGCGCTAATCAAATCAATGATGCCTTAGCCGCCATCCATTTAGCGCTTAAATGGCTAACCGCTATAGGCCTATTAGTGGGATTGGTTTTTTATTTTGGCGCGGTATATTTATGCGGTTTGTTTACTCAAGACGCGGCAGTTTTAACGCAAGCGGTTGGTTATGCGAAAATATTAGCGTTTTCGCAAGTTTTTGTCGCTTACGAGGCGTTAGCAGAAGGCATACTTAGCGGCAGTGGGCAAACCCGGCTAATTTTTTATTGGTCCGCTCCGTTAAATATTTTACGCATTCCATTGACCGACATTCCGCACCCCATTATCCAGAAGTGGCATATAACTGGACATACCGCTGA
>CAWUNX010000494.1:0-2162 GCA_963923905.1 uncultured Methylocucumis sp. | reverse complement strand
CTCTCTGGTCTCGTGGGCTCGGAGATGTGTATAAGAGACAGTCTGTTCCTCTAATCGGGCAATTGCTTGGGCTTCTACCTGAACAACAGCGATACCTAGCTCACGTAATTTGCTGTCATTTAACTTCATTTTGCGATATCCACTATCATTATTGAGATTGTCTTTACACGCCAACTTAGCGAACAAAAACCCGTATTATGCCATGCTTATGCTTTTTTAGCTGCATGAGTTTTTCTGAATGATTGAATTCACTGTTAAGGCCATTTTTCAGTCATTAAAATTATAGTTATTCGATTTGTTATTAACCAAAGGTTTGAAACCCTTTTCTTGTGAGGTGATATGTCTACTGTTTATTTAAGTCAAATAACGCTGTACCCCATTAAATCGTTAGCCGGGGTTAATGTCAGCCAATGGCCTGTTATAGCAACCGGTTTTAAATATGACCGCAAATGGATGCTCATTGATGCACAAGGTCGATTTATGAGTCAGCGTAGCTCGCCACGCATGGCACTCATTCGTGTTGAACTCAATGAACAGACTTTACAGCTTCATGCCCCCATGCAAACGATGCTTACGATACCGTTAACCCAGCGCAGTGAGCAACGGGTCAATTGCACTGTTTGGCAAGATAACTGTCGTGCTTGTCTAGTCTCTGATGAAGCAGACAGATGGTTTAGCGAATTTTTACAACAACCTTGCCGCTTAGTCTATCAAGCCGACGATGACATTCGTCGTGTCGATCAAAACTATGCTCAACCGTCTGATCAAACCGCGTTTTCCGATGGTTTTCCTTTTTTACTCATCTCAGAAAGCTCACTCGCGTTACTCAATACGCAAATGGGGTTAAACTTGCCGATGTCCAGATTTAGACCTAATCTTGTGGTTAGCGGCTGTGATGCTTATGCTGAAGATTGCTGGCGAACGATTCGTATTAATAACGTAGACTTCAGATTGCCCAAACCTTGTTCCCGCTGTGCGATTCCTAGTTTAAACCCTGAGACCGGTGAATACGGTAAAGAGCCGCTAGCTACCTTAAGCCGCACGCGTAAATGGCAAAACAAGGTCTATTTTGGTCAAAACGCATTGCACAACCAACAAGGTATTTTATCGGTAGGCGATGAAATTAGTATTCTCAGCGAAGGCCAAATGCAGCCTCCTTTATGATAGTTTCAACTCTGCCCTGATAGGTTTTTTCCGGTATAATTCCCGCTATTTTTAACCAGAGGTTAATGGCATTATGTCGGATATTAAAAAAGTAGTATTGGCGTACTCAGGCGGCTTAGATACGTCTGTTATTTTAAAGTGGTTGCAAGACGTTTATGACTGTGAAGTCGTGACATTTACCGCTGATTTAGGCCAAGGCGAGGAAGTCGAACCTGCCAGAGCCAAAGCTCAAGGCTTAGGCATTAAAGAAATTTACATCGATGATTTACGCGAAGAATTTGCCCGCGATTTCGTCTTTCCTATGTTCCGCGCCAATACTATTTATGAAGGCGAATATTTATTAGGCACATCGATAGCCAGACCCTTAATTGCTAAACGCTTAATTGAAATCGCTAATGAAACCGGTGCTGATGCGATTTCACACGGAGCAACCGGGAAAGGCAATGACCAAGTACGGTTTGAATTAGGCGCTTATGCATTAAGACCTGATATTCGTGTGATTGCGCCGTGGCGAGAATGGCAACTGACATCCAGACAAACCCTATTAGAATACGCTGAAAAACATGGTATCCCAGTTGAAATGAAACAAGGCAAATCATCGCCTTACTCTATGGATGCTAACTTATTACATATTTCTTATGAAGGGCGCGTCTTAGAAAACCCTTGGATCGAAGCTGAAGAAGCGATGTGGCGCTGGACCGTTTCACCTGAAGCCGCTCCCGACCAACCTCGCTATATAGAACTTAGCTATCGCCAAGGCGACATTGTTGCGATTGACGATGTACCACATTCACCTGCTGAAGTGATGATTGCGTTAAATAAAATCGCTGGCGAAAACGGTATTGGTCGCTTAGATATTGTAGAAAATCGCTATGTAGGCATGAAATCGCGCGGTTGCTACGAAACTCCTGCAGGTACCGTCATGTTAAAAGCCCATAGAGCCATTGAGTCACTGTCTCTTATACACATCTGACGCTGCCGACGATACTCCTTGTGTA
>CAWUNX010000493.1:0-2162 GCA_963923905.1 uncultured Methylocucumis sp. | reverse complement strand
TGTTAAGATGAAGATGGCTTCAAACATAATGGCAAAGTGATACCACAAGGCGAGTAGGCCTTGCCCAAACGCACTACCGAAAATACTCGCCATGCCAACTGCCAATGAAGGAGCGCCACCGGTTCTGGCAAATAAGGTCGTTTCACCCATCTCTTGTGCCAATGCCTGCATTTGCGCTACCGTGACTGGGAACCCCCACGAGGAAATTTTTGCGACAGCATCAACGGCTTCTTTACCAACAATACCGGCAGAGCTATTAATGGCAAAATAAACCCCAGGTTCTAATACTGATGCTGCGACCATAGCCATCATCGCGACAAACGATTCTAATAACATGCCGCCATAACCAATCATCGCAATATCGCGTTCATTGGCCAGTAATTTCGGCGTTGTTCCTGATGACACTAAAGAATGAAAACCAGAAATGGCGCCACAAGCAATGGTAATAAAGACAAAGGGGAATAATTGCCCGCCGAAAATAGGGCCGGTGCCATCGATAAACGGGGTGATGGCAGGCATTTTTACATGCGGTTGCAATAGAATAATGGCAAACGCTAACAAGCAAATCGTGCCTAGTTTCATATACGTCGATAAATAGTCTCTAGGCGCTAATAACAACCAAACTGGTAGAATCGCAGCCGCAAAGCCATACGCCATGACCCACCAGGCTAGTGTTAGCCCTTCATGATCGAACCACAGACGTAAAACTGCATGATGATCAACAAAGCCACCACCACCGACGGCCAGTAATAATAATACAACCCCTAGCGCTGAGGCTTCTAAGATATTGCCGGGACGCCAATAGCGCATGTATAAACCCACCACAATAGCGATAGGTATAGTAGCGGCAACGGTAAATGTCGCCCAAGGGCTGTGTTTCATCGCATTAACCACCACTAGGCCTAACACGGCGATTAAGATAATCATAATGGCAAAGGTTGCTATGAGTGCCGCCGTGCCACCGATGATGCCGAGTTCGTCACGCGCCATTTGGCCTAAACTTCTAGCGTCACGGCGAGTTGAAAAAAATAGCGTTACCATGTCTTGTACGCAACCGCCTAACACCGAGCCGAATAAAATCCATAGAGTGCCGGGTAAATAGCCAAATTGCGCAGCGAGGGTAGGGCCGACTAATGGCCCTGGACCGGCAATCGCTGCGAAATGATGACCAAACACGACCCAACGATTGGTCGGGGTAAAATCATGACCATTGTCTAAACGCTCAGCAGGTGTGGCACGGCTAGCGTCAACAGCGAGTACTGTAGCAGCAATCCACGCCGAATAAAATCGGAAACCAATCGCATAGACACAAAGTGCGGCGGCAATAAACCATAAGGCGTTGATGTGCTCACCACGGTTTAATGCGATACCGCTGATAGCGCCCGCGCCAATGATTGCAATCAGGCTCCAAATCAGAATAGGCTTAAGTTTTGTCATAAAGAAGAGGATAGGGCAGAAAAATGCGAGCCAACACGTTGTGGCTTGTGAACGCGGCTGTTGCTACGCAGCCACAGTGGCTTACCAAGTGCCGGTATTAGGCATGGTTAACCAAGGCTCTTTCGGTGCTAACGCATCGCCTTTTTGTAAAAACTCGATAGAAATGGCGTCGGGTGAGCGAATAAATGCCATACGGCCATCACGCGGTGGGCGGTTGATAACGACATCTGCTGCCATTAAGCGCTCACAGGTTTGATAAATATCATCGACTTCAAATGCTAAATGCCCGAAGTTTCGGCCACCGGTATACTCTTCAGTGTCCCAGTTATAGGTGAGTTCGAGCAGCGGTGCTTGGCGGTTGCGGGCTTGCTCAATATCGTCGGGTGCAGCTAAATAGACCAAGGTAAAACGTCCCGCTTCGCTTTCCATGCGATGACTTTCAACCAGACTTAGCTGATTACAATAAAAATCTAACGATTGCTCTAAATCCTGAACTCGAATCATCGTGTGTAGATAACGCATGTTTGGCCTCTTTTGAATATGAAAAATGAATAAACACTAAGCGACTACCGCGTAGGCGTTGTAAAGAACTATCCGCCTAACTGGCTATGTCTAAAGCAACTGACTAAATGGTCGTTAACCATGCCGGTGGCTTGCATGTGTGCATAACATATCGTAGAGCTGTCTCTTATACACATCTGACGCTGCCGACGATACTCCTTGTG
>CAWUNX010000492.1:0-2164 GCA_963923905.1 uncultured Methylocucumis sp. | reverse complement strand
ATTGGGCAAATGAGAACATTACTCATATGGGTGAGTTAATGATTAAGCATTATCGTAAAGAACCTTATAGCCTAACCGATTCGGTTAGGCCGCTGTATGAAGGTGGTATGCTTGACCTCATCGCTTCTGACATATCGTTAGCTAATACCGACTCATGGCTTATGCCGATTACTAATCGCGAGTTTATTTTTAAGAAGTTGCTAGACGCTAATATTGATTTTTTTGGTCAATATGATGTGATTATGATTGATTCGGCACCATCGACGAATTTATTTACTAACACCTTAATGTGTGCGTGTAAAAAAATATTGGCTGTTGTCTGGTTGGATAGTCAATCACTGAAAGCGATGCAAGTCTTAGCGACCAATGTTAATGAATTAAATGATGCTTTCCACAACTCTGGTTTTCATTTAGATGTCCATATTGTCGCTAACGGATACCACCCTAGTTACGCCCCGTGTAAAGAAGCCTTGAGCACTTTATTATCGAGTTATCCTCAGCATATCAATAATGTCGTCATACCCCATGCGATTAGTTTTATGCGGCAAGTCGACTTGTTTAAAGAACATGAAAGCGGGACGGTATTAGAGCGCGAACCTTCATCAATTGCCGCACGAGGTATTATTGACCTGGCTAAAAGTTTGGTAAAAGAATTCGGCATTAAATTTAATGGCGTAGAGATCATCTAGGAACGATTATGGCTAAAAAAAATATCACATTAAGTGGGTTAGTCAACGCCGGCGTGATTAACGCAGATTCTGGACAAGTCTTACCAAAATTTAAATCAGATTCGGATTTTGCCCAGTTTAGCCCAACCCAAATTCCTTTAAATCTGATTACGCCAAACCCATATCAACCACGACGAATTTTTCCAGATGATGAGCTACAAAGCCTAGCTGATTCTATTGCAGAGATAGGATTAATTCAGCCTATCGCCTTACGCAAAGTGAAAGACGATGTTTATCAAATTATTGCCGGTGAAAGACGTTTTCGTGCGTTCCAATTATTAGCTAAACCGGAAATCCCGTGTTTATTGTTTAGCTGTGATGATGCCGACATGGCCGTCATGGCGATTACCGAAAACGTTAATCGGGAAGATTTAAGCGACTACGAAATTGGACTTTCAATTCGTAAAGTAGAAAATCAATTCCCTAGTAAAACTAAATTGGCAGAGGCGCTGGGATTTCAACGAGAAGACATGTATCGCTATTTCGCGTTTGAAGCACTGCCTGAGTTTTTAATAGCTAAATTAGAAGCCAACCCTCGTTTGCTGTCTCGAAATGCAGCAGCTGATATTAAAAGCGTACTTAGTAAAACACCCAGTGACTTATACGATTTGGCTTTATCAGCACTAAAGGAAGCTATTCAGTTATTGGAAAATGGCGAGCTAGACCAAACTAAAATCGCTAAATTTATTGCCATAAAGATAAAAAATGTTGAATTTGGCCCCGTTAATCGAAAAGAAGAGTTTTATATTGATGGCCGCAAAGTAGGGTATTTTTCTTCATCCAATAAAGGCGTACTGATTAAAGTTGCTGCCAATGTATTAACTGATGAGCACAGCCTACGTCTTCAGGAAGTTATCAATCAGTTCATCAGTAGTTTAAAAAACGAATAACACCGGTAATTGTGAAAACTGTATCTATTAGATACAGTTTTTATAGTCAAAGCAGGCACCCTTCTTCTTAAAGAAACTACAAATAACAACTCGATAACTGGTTTTAAAAGTGCCTATCCGGGTAAAACTGTATCTATTAGATACAGTTTTATAATCAAAGTAGGTACGCATTCTATTTAAGGAAATACACGATAACCGCTAAAAAATGGTTTTATAAGAGCCTATGCCGGTAAAACTGTATCTAATAGATACAGTTTTATGACTAACGTGTTTATCTACTAACCGTGTTTTTAGAGTTTAGTGGATAAAGAATCGCCGCCGGTGATTTAAACCGCCCTCCCAAATTCCATTTTCTGCGTTCAATTTCTGTATAGATAAAACCATCCGCATGTAAATCACCGTCTTGATCTTCCCAAGGTGCAACCCATATTCGCATCACTTCCGGTTGTGTTCTAATCGGAATGGGCTGTTCAATACTGGGTATAAGCACAGGTAAGGCTATTTCCATCAACGCCAATACCAAGAAATGAGCGATAATACATAATC
>CAWUNX010000491.1:0-2167 GCA_963923905.1 uncultured Methylocucumis sp. | reverse complement strand
TGACAACTAAGGTACGCGCGGCTCGCTTAGCAGCCCGTTCAGGCGCAGGTACGGTTATTGCCGCAGGCGCCGTGAGCGAAGTCATCAATTGCGTCATGCAAGGTAATGAATTAGGTACATACATCATCCCAGACATCGCGCCGCTAATTGCTAGAAAACGCTGGCTAGCCGGACAACTGCAAGTCAAAGGCCATGTTGTGATAGATGCAGGTGCTGTAACTGTATTACGCAATGAAGGTAAAAGCTTATTAGCCGTTGGTGTTAAAAACGTATCCGGCACATTTCAGCGCGGTGAACTGGTTTCTTGTATCGATGAAGCGGGTAATGAAATCGCTCGCGGCTTAATCAACTACGACTATAACGATGCTAGCCTCATTCTCGGAAAAAGCAGCACATTATTTGAAAGCATCTTAGGTTATGCCAATGATGAAGAATTAATACATAGGGATAATATGGTGTTGATGTAAACCAAAGCACCTTACATAATTCCGGAAGCATTGCCTCTCTCTATAGTTGCAGCACTCGGACAAACATAACGGTGAGCCGCAAAATCACTCATGACGCTGCTTGCCGTCAGCTTAAACATCCAATCAATCGCTATACCAGCACTGCGTAGTGCTTTTGCCGTCCATTTATTGCAGGTGTTAAAAAGAGAATAGCGACCTTGCCCTAAATAGAATTCGCTATCTCCATAAATACCGCGCCGTAGCGCTTTTATATCACCCGCATTATTGCGCGCAAAACTCGCCGCTAAAAACTGCTGTAACGATGCGAGTTCATGCTTAGCAAGACAGGTACTCACAATAGCGTCACCGACAAAATACTGCTCAGGCGCCTCAGGTATCGCAACCACATGTAACACCGAACCCTTAGACCAAAACAGCGCTTGT
This sequence comes from uncultured Methylocucumis sp., assembly GCA_963923905.1. Lineage (GTDB taxonomy): Bacteria > Pseudomonadota > Gammaproteobacteria > Methylococcales > Methylomonadaceae > Methylovulum. The sequence continues at coordinate 1,277 of CAWUNX010000491.1, read as the reverse complement.
AACGTTAAGCCAATCGTAATTTCTTGCGCTTGGTAAAAACCTTCATCACCCCAACCGATTTCATAATAAGCAGGCTCAATAAAACGCTGCTTAAGCTCAGGAACGGCGGCATTTAATACCGTGCCCGGCACAATTAACCCAGTATGCCAACCGTGACTCACAACCGAAATTCGATAAGCTCGAACATCGGCTACAGTTATTGCTGGTTGAACAATGTTTGGCTCACTAGAGCAAGCCGTTAGCAACAGCAACAACCATTGAACGCGTCGCACAAAATGAAACAGGCGTTCTGTGAACAGGCACAAAGCCATTATGTCATACGAGGTGTTGTGATTCATAAACCGTTATTAATTTGTCAGAGAGCATTTGAGTGGCCGGAGAAACCGTCACTCTCTGCCAAGGAATCCTGCCAAAAAACCATAAACGCCAAAACCATAGCTGCGTGTTAGGCTGTTTTTGCAACAGCTCGGTAAAAGTTTCAAGCCTGCCAATTTCCATACCTAACGCGTTAACAAAAGCATCATAAACCAATTTAGAGCAAAACAAGCGCTTAGATTCGTAACGAAAGCCTAAATGATAAAACCGACCCATTTGCTTATCACATTCGCGCCTTAATGCTCGAGTATCTTGCTCGCTCAATGGACTCAGGCAACGTCTCACCGTCACCCAGCCCTTATCCGTACGCGCTAAATAGTTTGCTAATGGCGTATATTTAGCGACAGGAAACGTACTTTCAGCGACTAACCAGCCTTGTTGCTCATCATAAAAAGCAATCCCCACATGCGAAGCCAGCGAGCCTGTGGCCGCAGCTACTCGCCGATAAAGCGGATTAGGAATCGATAAGAAAATCAAATCACCGTCTTGTAGCTGCATACATACCTCACCTATTAATCATTGTTTAATTAATAGCATAATCATGCCTGCTTGTTTGTGTCAAGCGAGTTTAATTGCTAACGGTATTTTAAACACGGATACACCATAAGTAGCGCACTGTTTAAAAAATCGAACGGCACTGCTCAAAACCACCAAGTCTATTTATATACTTATGTATATAATTTATTAGCGATTTATATTGAATTTGTTTAAAAGCTAGATACGAAAATACGGTATTAAACGTAGTTATTTAAAGAAAATACGGCAAATGCCTTACTATCAAATAAACGCCATCAACGCTTTTCCCCTAAGCAAGCGCCGAGTTAAAACTAATTACTCGTAACGTCAGGCAACGGCGTTGGTGCATAAATAAATTGATGGTTATTCTGTCCCTATCACCATTT
>CAWUNX010000490.1:0-2172 GCA_963923905.1 uncultured Methylocucumis sp. | reverse complement strand
AGCGTCAGATGTGTATAAGAGACAGCTTGCCGCCATTACCAACAATGTAATGACCCATTTGGTTAATTAAAACGACATCGGAACTCAGTTCATTAATAATCAGTTGATCTACGGCTTTTGCCTCTGAACTTGTTAAGTTTTTGATAGCGTCGAAATCGATAAGTTGAGAAGAATTTAAGCTAGAGGGTTGGGTATGCAATGCCATTAGGAAATCTACTAAGAGTTGGGTGGTATTTGGATTGGTTTTCTAGGCTATGTCTATGAATTTAGCTGTTTTTACGTTATTATAACGCAATTCAACTTAAGCGCCCATGCCGTTTGATAGGTATATTTACATATACTTAAATAAACCTCGCTATTTTAAAGACTTAGAATCTTTCATTGACAGAGTTTTGTTTTATAAACTACAATTGACGGTTTACGTTTAACAGATTAATGCTTTGACGGAGCTTACGCACATGTATGCGGTAATACAAACAGGTGGCAAACAGTACCGGGTTGAAGAAGGTACGACCTTAAAAATAGAAAAACTCGAGTTAGGTACTGGCGACAGCGTTGAATTCGATAAAGTCTTGATGGTTCATTCAGGCGACTCCATTAAAGTGGGTATGCCTTTTGTAGAAGGTGGCAAAGTCACCGCTACAGTTTTATCACAAGGCCGACACAAAAAAATTAAAATCATTAAATTCAGAAGACGCAAGCACCACATGAAACACATGGGGCATCGTCAATATTACACAGAAGTCCAGGTCACTGGCATCTCTGCTTAAGAAGGAGTTAACAATGGCTCATAAGAAAGCGGGTGGTAGCACCCGAAACGGTCGCGACTCTAATGCGAAACGCTTAGGTGTTAAACGTTATGGCGGCGAACATGTTGCTGCTGGCAATATTTTAATCAGACAACGCGGCACACAGTTTCATGCAGGCGTAAACGTCGGCTGCGGCAAAGACCATACGTTGTTTGCTTTAGCTGAAGGCAAAGTGCAATTTCAAGTCAAAGGCCCTGATAATCGCCAATACGTTAGTGTTATTGCCGCCTAGTACTACACAGTTTTTGCAAAGCTTTAACTGAAAAGCCCTGCCTCTGGCGGGGCTTTTTTGTTTATACAGTTTGTTCAATAACCAAGCGCTAGAAAAGCTAAGAATTTATGAAATTTGTTGACGAAGCAGAAATTAAAGTAGAAGCCGGCGACGGCGGTAACGGCGCAATAGGCTTTAGACGGGAAAAATATATTCCGTTAGGCGGCCCTGATGGTGGCGATGGCGGTGATGGTGGAAGCGTTTATCTCATCGCCGCAGAAAACGTGAACACCCTGGCGGATTTTAGGTTTCATGCCGTGCACAGAGCCGAGCGCGGTCAAAATGGTAGTAGTCGCAATTGCACAGGCCGAAAAGGCGAAGATTGTTTCGTACCCGTACCGTTAGGCACCTTAGTCAGCGATGCCGAAACAGGCGAAACAATTGGCGATTTAACGCGTAGCGGAGAAACTTTATTAGTCGCCAAAGGCGGGTTTCATGGCTTAGGCAACACCCGCTTTAAAAGCAGTATTAACCGAGCACCACAAAAAGCGACCAAAGGCACACCTGGCGAACATCGATTTTTAAAACTAGAACTGACTTTAATTGCTGATGTCGGCTTGCTAGGTATGCCGAATGCCGGAAAATCCAGCTTAATTAGAGCCGTTTCTTCCGCCACGCCCAAAGTTGCCGATTACCCTTTTACGACTCTCTACCCTAATTTAGGCGTTGTCCGAGTTGATGACCTACGCAGTTTTGTCATCGCCGATATTCCAGGGGTTATCGAAGGCGCCGCCGAAGGCGCAGGATTAGGCGTACAATTCTTAAAGCATTTATCGCGCACGGGTTTATTATTGCATTTAATCGATGTTGCGCCTTACGAAAGCCAAGACACACCCGCCCAAGCCGCGCAAAAAATTATTCGCGAAGTCGAAAAATGGAGCGACGAATTGGCCAATAAGCCCAGATGGCTAGTCTTCAATAAAATCGACCGAGTGCTTGACGAGGAACTTGACGAACATTGCCAAGCTATTATCGATGAACTAGGCTGGACTGGCCCGGTATTTAAAATAGCCGCTATCAATAGCACCGGTACGCAAGCATTAATGTCTGTCTCTTATACACATCTCCGAGCCCACGAGACCAGAGAGGATC
>CAWUNX010000489.1:0-2178 GCA_963923905.1 uncultured Methylocucumis sp. | reverse complement strand
AGTTGAACTTTAGAGTTAGTTTAGACTATTTGATGATTTATGCACCAACGCCTTTTATCAAGCGAGATAAAAGTATATGCAAATAAAAATCCTCTACTTTTAGGAGTACATATGAAATTAATCAACAAATTCGGTTTTATATTGTCTTTAGCTATCTTGAGCATAGGCGATGCCTTTGCCTTAAGGCCGCCCGTTCCGGAAATGGATTCCGGCGTAGCCGTATTAGGATTAGGCTTATTAGTCGGCTTATTAAGTTTGGCGTCTGAATATCGCCGTAAAAAATAGGTATTCTTAGCACTACGCGGCAGATACCTTGATGCCGCGTAGCTGTTTACCTTGCCGTATTTATACAATAAAAAAATACGCCGCTATCATTACCTATTATCAACTACCACTCGTGCTTTAGGTGTGACGCTTTATCACATTAATGCCTTAATAAAAAACCGGCTTCTTTTAGTATTATTAATCTTACTCATTGAATGCATTGCTATTTCTTTTGCATTCGACGCTCAAATACTGGCTAAACCGGCTAGTCATAGCTCAATTCTTAAATTATTAAGCCATGCTGGACAGTTTTTACGCATTAGCTTAATCGCTATCTCAGTTTACTTACTGATAGCATCGAAAAAATTAAGCCAGTCACTTGCCTTATTTAATGCCGAAGCAAAACCCAAGCATGTTAACTTGCGTTTTGTCCTGCATTTCGCTTTATTCGCAGGATTCTGGCTACTATCCTCACTATTATTTAATGCAACAACGACGCCTAACCCCAACATAACCAACACGCTCGGGTGGCTATGGTTATTAATAGGCAGCTTAAGCATCATAAGCTTATTATTGGCACAAATAACATATTGCGCTTGGCGACAGTTTTTATCGGCGGAAAAACTTAATTTAGTCATTGCATTATTAGCAGGTTTTATAACCTGGGGCTTATCCACATTAGCGAGTACTTCTTGGTCTAAACTAGCCGACATTACCTTTTACGCCTCACATACACTGCTGTCGCTGTTTTACAATAATGTGACTGCATTACCTAAAGAAAAAGCGCTAGGCATTGGTGACTTTCAAGTGGAAATCGGCATTCCGTGCTCAGGCTATGAGGGCATAGGGTTGATTATCATCTTTTTAAGCATTTACTTATGGCTAATGCGAGCTGAGCTGCGTTTTCCGCAAGTCTTATTGCTTTATCCGATAGGCGTCACGTTAATGTGGTTTTTCAATGTGTTGCGTATCAGCTTACTGATTATCGTTGGCAAAGAATGGTCGCCTGAGATTGCGATAGGTGGGTTTCATTCAAATGCGGGCTGGATTGCGTTTATTGCATTAAGCGTGGGAATGATTGGTATTGCGCAACGCGTCGCTTTTTTTAAGCCACCATTATCAACACCGATAAGCAGCGACTCGTATAAAAACCCGGCAATGCCTTTGCTTTTGCCCTTTATTGCCTTAATGGCAACGATTTTAATCACAGGTGCTTTTTCCAGTGGTTTTGATTGGCTATACCCGCTACGGGTCATCGTCTCTATGGGTGTTTTGGCGTATTTTGCCAACGCGTATCGACCCTGGCTACAACCCATTAGCCTAAAAGCGGTGTTAATCGGTTCTGGCGTATTTATTCTTTGGCTAGCGGCTGTTCCAGCCTCTGTTGAACAAGATCAGGCTTTCGCAAAGAATTTAGCCACCGCGCCGCTTTATTGGCAATATCTATGGCTGGGCTTTCGTATTATCGGCGCGACGATAACCGTACCGATTATTGAAGAACTGGCGTTTCGCGGCTATTTACTGGCTAAACTGGTTAATAAGGATTTTGAACAGGCAACACCAGGCCAGTTTACACCTCTCTCGTTTATCGTTTCGTCAGTTTTATTCGGCATATTACACGGCGCGTGGCTTGCAGGCACTTTAGCGGGTATGGCGTATGCTTTGGCGTATTACCAACGTAAAACATTAACCGATGCCATCACAGCTCATGCGGTGACGAATGCTTTATTAGCGGTTTATGTGATGATGACCGGACATTGGTCATTATGGTGATGATTTTTGGCCATGCAAACGAATTAACAATGCCGCTTCGTCATGACTTAAACCCGAACTTTGCATCAGCTCACTGACACTGGCACCGCTTCTCACTTTTTGAATAACCGATTGATAAGGATGTTCAGCCAGTTGATTGAC
>CAWUNX010000488.1:0-2184 GCA_963923905.1 uncultured Methylocucumis sp. | reverse complement strand
GGTACTGACTACCAATTACGACCGCATATTGGAACAAGCTTTCGGGGCGGGCAGGGAACAACAGTTACAAATCATCAACGCCCTGATTCGTACCGAACATCCTGACCCCAAGTGCATGACCATCTTCAAGTTGCACGGCGATATCACCAAGCCTGGCAAATGCATCCTCAGCAAAAACCAATATGACGATGCCTACGGTGCCGATGCCCTGAATTTGTCGCTACCGATTCCGAGTTTACTGAGCCACTATTACCAAACTACCAGCTTGCTGTTCCTGGGGTGCAGTTTGAACAACGACCGCACCGTACATGTATTCCGAACCGTTCGTCAAAAAGCCGGTGACGTCGATTTTCCACAACATTTTTCCTTCGAGCAAGCCAGCGACGACCCGGAAGCCATGGCCGAACGCAACGCTATGCTGGAAAGTTTGGGCATTACCGCGATTTGGTTCGAAAAAGACCGCTTCGATTTAGTCGAAAGGTTGTTGGAACTGGCACGAGACGAACTCAATCACCGTCGTAGCTTGGAGCCGGATATGCTCGGTATCAAATCGCTCGAAGAACCTAAGCCAGAAAATCTGCAACTGAATGTATTCCTGCGTGATTTCGTCGATTTGATGCCACTACTTTATTGGTTGCACCGATCTATACCTAAAACTGAAACCAGCAAATATTTATTGGCGATGCAGCATGTATTCCGTGCCGATTCTATTTTCACCGAGGAAACCGATCATGGATTAGTGCATGGATTAGACCTTGTGTTGCGAGCTTTATCGAATAATCCGCATTTTGACAGCTACGCTCAGGGTAAATTATCTGAGGCATTTGGCTTATTCCAACGCTACTTACAAGCTTGTGGCAATCACAATTACGCTGAGGAAAAATTAGACTGGAACATCCGAGAAATATTATCCATTCCATCGCGTCAATTTGAAGCTTTATTAGCTGCGAATTCTGTTCAATCAAAACTCGACCGCCATGCAATCCGGCTAATCGTTGCATTATTAGGGCACGGTCTTAAGCAGTTACAGTCGCCGGTAGAATTTTGCGAATTGCCGTCATCCGTCAATTTAGAGCTTGGAGACTATCTTACACACATGTTATCAACTAAGTTGGGCTTAATAACTCCTGACCGATTAGATGGTATGCTGACCGATAGCATTCGAAACTTGTGCGAGAGCGCTTGGAATAATTTCGATAAAAAAGCTTTTGCTGACGTGGGAATTCTGAATACTCTTAAAACGATTTTTTTTGGTTTCTTTCACTGAGTGTTCGCCAAAGGGGGAAGGATTTTAACGAGCGCTATTGACGGGTCTTTCTGACTATTATATAACTTCGCATAATCTATATTATGTAAAATTAATAAGACCACCAAACGTAGACGCAGATACAAAAACAAAAGCCTCAAGGCAGCCGCCTAAATCTCTACTAATTTTAGTACTCCATTTAACTTACTTAAATCGAGTACATCATGGCTAAGAAAAAAACATCTTTTTATCATACTCGTTGGAATAAAGTTAAAGTTAATTACGAAGTTGACGAGGTTAAAGACTTCGATGAACGCGGTGCACCGCCAATGGCTGAAAAGCTGTTGTTGTTATGGGATCATAAACGCGTGAATGTTGAAGGTTGGGACGGGTTTATTTTTTCCCGTGGCGTATTGAAGTTTAAAAATTATCGTTGGGGACCGGATACGATTATTCGATTCAGAGACCAGTCTAATGAGTTAGATCGGTTAAAGGCTGAAGTGGCTTATTTGAAGAGTTGGCGAGGTATTAGAAGAAGTTTGGTTGTGAAATTGGTTGAGTTTGTCAAAGTTAGGCATAAACGTTTAACGGTTATGCTTGCGTCGTTATAGCGGTTCCGGAAAGATTGCCTATATTTAGTGGCTTATCGTTACGTTATTCGTTTTCTTAAAACAGTTCGTTTTATTATCTTTTTGGCTTATTAGGGCGCGGGGTTTCGGGTTTGAGACTTGTCGTGTTCCTAATAGCATTCGTGTTTAACCGCGCGGGGTTCAGTGGTGCTAAGTAGCTAGTTCCATCCAGGCTTCGGCGGCGTTAGCTCAAGGCGTTAAATAGCCCCTGCCCCGCCTTATATGCCGCGTCTTTTGCATGGCGTTTCCTAAAACTGTAGTGGTCTAATAATAACGGACAGAGAGATAGGTTGATAAACTAAAAACACC
>CAWUNX010000487.1:0-2192 GCA_963923905.1 uncultured Methylocucumis sp. | reverse complement strand
TTCACCCTTCTTAAATTTTAAGACTGGGGGTTTTAAATTTCGGAAATAGCCTTACTACGATTCCCCTAGAGATGACCCTTTTTACCCTGTAATACGCAGCAACTTGAGCGGTACTAACTTGACCGCCAGTGATGTCGATGGTGACGTGATAAGTTATGGCGTAGTCGGCGGTATTGACAACGGTGAAGGCACCGTGATTAATACCAATACTTACGGCACCTTAACGGTAAACAAAGTGACCGGCAATTATATTTTCATTCCCAACGACGCCGCCATTGAGCCGTTAAGCAGCAACGTTACGGTGCTTTTTGAAGTCACCGCTTATGACGGATTAGTGAGCAGTAGCCAAATCTTAGCGGTATTTATCGAGCAATGGAGCCATACCGAAACGGTTGGTAATGACTTATTGCATGGTACTATTAATCACGATACCTTCGATGGCCTAGCCGGTGATGATACTATCAACGGGGGCATCGGGGCTGATACTATGGTCGGTGGTCCGGGTAATGATAGCTACGAAGTCGATGATATTGGCGATAAAGTGGTAGAAACATCTGGGCTGGCGACCGAAATCGATACTGTATACAGTTCGGTCAGCTACCAATTAACTCACCATGTGGAAAACTTAACCTTAACCGGCTCTAACGAAATTAGCGGTCATGGCAATAACCTTGACAATATTATCATTGGTAATGACGCTGCCAACATTCTTGACGGCAATGTTGGCAACGACACTTTGACAGGTGGTTTGGGTAAAGATAGTTTTCAGTTAACGACATTATCGACAGAAACTATTACGGATTTTTCTGTGCATGATGACACGATTGAATTAAAAAGCGATGTGTTCACGCAGCTTACACAAGGTGTTTTGTCGGCTACGCACTTTACTATTGGCGAAGCAACCGATGCTGACGATTTTATTCTCTACGATAGCACTACGGGTGTTTTAACGTATGACAGCAATGGTAATGGTGTTGGTGGCGCAAGCCCAATTGCAGTTTTAGGCGCTGGTTTGCATTTAACGCACGTTGATTTTGTCATTATTTAATTCATCAGTAGTGTCTTACATCTGTAAATATACCGGATAGCATTACGCTATCCGGTTCAGTACGTTTAATGCTTAAACATTAAGTGACCGTTATCGGCTAGCTCAACGTGTATCGTATCGCCGGGCGCGAATTCGCCTTGCAATAATTGTTGCGCTAGCGGATTTTCCAGTTGTTGTTGAATTGCACGTTTTAACGGTCTGGCGCCATATACAGGATCAAAACCGGCTTGTCCGAGTAAATCTAACGCTTCGTCGCTAATTACTAAGCTTATTTCACGCTCTTGTAAACGTGCACGTAACAAGTCGAGTTGTATCGTCGCTATCGCACGGATTTGATTGCGCCCTAGTGGATGAAACACGACTGCTTCGTCAATGCGGTTAATAAATTCAGGTCTAAAGTATTGACTGACTTTATCCATTACCGAGGCTTTCATAACCGGATATAACGCTTCGCCGGCTAACTCTTGAATCACATCTGAACCTAAATTGGACGTCATGACAATCACGGTATTTCTAAAATCTACGGTACGACCTTGACCATCGGTTAACCGGCCATCATCGAGTACTTGCAATAACACGTTAAATACATCGGCATGAGCTTTTTCTATCTCATCTAATAACACCACCGAATACGGTTTGCGTCTAACGAGTTCAGTTAAATAGCCACCTTCTTCATAGCCGACATAGCCTGGAGGCGCACCGATTAAACGCGCGACCGAATGTTTTTCCATAAATTCGGACATATCGATACGCACCATCGCATCGGTGGTATCAAATAAAAATTCCGCTAAGGCTTTACATAACTCGGTTTTACCGACGCCGGTAGGGCCTAAAAATAAAAACGAGCCATTAGGTCGGTTCGGGTCGGATAAGCCGGCACGCGAGCGCCGTATGGCATTACTGACGGCTTTTAACGCTTCTTCTTGCCCGACCACGCGTTTGCTTAACTGCGTTTCCATTTGCAATAATTTTTCCCGTTCGCCTTCGAGCATTTTTGATACTGGAATACCGGTCCATTTAGAGACGACTTCGGCAATTTCTTCATCGGTAACTTTATTACGCAACAAGGTCATTTTTTGTGTCTCGCCAGAATCGGCTTGTGCAAGTTGTTTTTCCAATGCCGGAATAATGCCGTAACCTAACT
>CAWUNX010000486.1:0-2213 GCA_963923905.1 uncultured Methylocucumis sp. | reverse complement strand
GAATTCTACAGTATACCCCTTTTTTGTTCAGCAATAGTTGCGCCGAACTGTATTGTATTTGTACCTTCTAAATCATTAAAAAAGTAAAAACCGAAAATGACTAACGTAAATCTCATTGACTGATGAGCATACCAATTTTTTTGTCTTTTCGGCACTACGAAGTTATATGTTCAGGCAACACTCTTAACCAACGCCTTCAAAAAAGCCTGGTTTTCCACTTCTGTTCCCACCGTTACACGCAAACAATCTGTTAACAAACCTTGTTGTGAATTTAAGTTTTTAATTAACACCCCTTGCGCTTTCAACGCGCTGAAAATGCTATCAGCTTGACCAGGCTGGGTTTTAAATAAGATGAAATTAGCCGCGCTAGAATACGGGGTTATACCGTTGATTGCGCTTAATTGTTGATAAAGCCAGGTACGTTGTGCGCAGATTTGCTGGGTTTGGGCTTGAAAAATAGCTTTGTGACTTAACGCAAGACGCGCACTGACTTGCGTTAAGCTATTGATGTTATAGGGCAGACGAATCCTATCCCAATATTCGATGAGCTTAGGCACTGCAATTAAATAGCCTAAACGCAAACCGGCTAAGCCTAGTTTTGATAAGGTACGCATAATAACGACATTATCATAGCGGTCTAAACGCGCTAAAAAGCTGGCATCGGCAAAAGGCGCGTAGGCTTCATCAATCACGACAAGCCCTTGGCTGGCGTTGATAATCGCATCAAGTGCATCGCTATCGAATAAATTACCAGTAGGATTATTGGGATACGCTAAAAAGAGTGCGCTAGGCTGTTGTTGCTCAATCACTGCAAGCATCGCAGGCAGATCTAACGCAAAATTTTCAGCCGATAACGAAACGCTGACATAACTTAAGCCTAACGCTGCGCTAATCTGTTTGTACATGACAAAGCTAGGCGCAACCGACATGACAGTTGAACCCATCGGTAAAGCGGTTAACAAGAGCTGTATAATTTCATCTGAGCCATTGCCTAATAAAATACCGAAGTCATCAGGTATCGCATCATGTTGCCGTAACACCTGTGTTAACGCGCGAGCCGTAGGGTCAGGATAACGGTTAATCGGGCAGTGTTTTAGCTCGGATAGCCATTCGGCCATAAGTTCTTCCGGCCATGTATACGGGTTTTCCATCGCGTCGAGTTTAATCATAGAACCCGCATCGGCGACATGATACGCCGACATGGCTTGAATTTCAGGACGAAATAACCGCTCGATTAAGCCTTCCCTCATGAGCTTGACCCTGTTGGTTTAATACGATATTCCGCTGAGCGCGCATGAGCCGTTAAGCTTTCGCCACGCGCTAAAACCGACGCAATTTGTCCTAAACTATCCGCGCCTTGTGCTGAGCAGTTGATAATACTCGTGCGCTTTTGAAAATCGTAGACGCCTAACGGGGATGAAAAGCGCGCCGTGCCTGATGTCGGTAAGACATGATTAGATCCTGCACAATAATCGCCTAACGCTTCAGCGGTATAACGGCCTAAAAAAATCGCGCCCGCATGGCGGATTTTTTCGCATAACACGTCAGGATTAGCGACCGATAATTCTAAATGCTCAGGGGCAATTTGATTGGCAATATCGGCAGCTTGGTCTAAGTTTTCGACCTGAATAAACGCACCGCGCTGATTTAGCGAGGCTTTAATAATGTCAGCACGCTCCATTTCTAATAGCAACTTATTCATGCTGAGTTCTACGCACTGCAAAAACTCGGCGTTATCGCTGATTAATATCGCTTGAGCGTTTTCATCATGCTCAGCTTGCGAGAACAAATCCATCGCCACCCAATCGGGATTGGTTTGACCATCGCAAATCACTAATATTTCAGAGGGCCCTGCAATCATATCAATGCCGACCTGGCCGAACACGAGTTTTTTCGCCGTTGCGACATAGATATTGCCAGGCCCTACGATTTTCGCCACCTTAGGCACGGTATCCGTGCCATACGCTAATGCCGCTACCGCTTGCGCGCCGCCTATGGTAAATACCTGATCGACACCGGCTAAATAAGCCGCCGCTAAGACTAGCTCATTAGTTTCTTGCTTAGGCGTAGGCACAACCATAATGAGTTCAGCCACGCCAGCGACTTTCGCAGGAATCGCGTTCATCAACACCGATGAGGGATAGGCCGCTTTGCCACCCGGTACATATAAGCCTACGCGGTCTAGCGCGGTGATGCGTTGACCTAATACCGTA
>CAWUNX010000485.1:0-2216 GCA_963923905.1 uncultured Methylocucumis sp. | reverse complement strand
ACACCACGAAACCACCGAACTTGCCGCTGAGTTAGGTTTAAGCGCTAAGGCTTTGGTAGGTCAAGACCCTTGGCAACTTTGGTTAAGCACTGACAACGGCGCGCAGTGGCCCGAACAGTTAATCCTCGCCGACCAGCCTGACACGCCACCTGATGTGTTACTGCATCCTGACCACACAGCATATTTGATTCACACCTCTGGCAGCACCGGTGTGCCTAAAGCCGTCGCCGTCAGTCATGGCGCGTTGGCGCGGCATATCGCGGCGGCCGCTGAATTATATGCGTATCAACAGCATGATCGCGCGTTGCATTTTGCTGCGTTTACGTTTGATGCGGCGCTGGAACAAGGCTTTGCACCGTTGGTATCGGGTGCGGCTATTGTGTTGGGCCATGGCGACTGGACCGGCGAAGACAGCTTAGTCGCTATTCGTCATCATCAGGTCTCGGTGCTCTATCCACCGACTAGCCATGCGTATCATTTAGTCGATACCTTATCTCGGTTACAACAGCGTGTTAGTTTAAACATCGTCTGCGTCGGCGGTGAAGCCGTCGCCGCCGACCGCTTAGACTCGCTAAGGCAATGGCTTAATCCACAACGTCTAATCAACGGCTACGGCCCTACCGAAACCGTGATTACGCCGTTAGCCTGGGTGTGTTCGGCCCAACGATTAGCAACACTCAACCTCGCGCAAACCACCTACGCGCCTATCGGCACCGCGTTAGGACCGCGCGGTTTATATGTACTCGATGTCGACCTAAACGTCGTTCCCCCCGGGGTTGTCGGCGAATTGTACATCGCCGGCCCTTGCCTGGCGCGTGGTTATCACGCGCGTCCTAGGTTAACCGCCGCAAGCTTTTTACCCGATCCGTTTTGCCAAGACGGTGGGCGTATGTACCGCACCGGTGATTTAGTGCGGCGTTTACCTGACGGGGATTACGTTTATTTGAGTCGCCGTGACCAACAGCTCAAACTACGCGGTTACCGTATCGAACCCGGTGAAATCGAGGCGGCGTTAAGACAATTGCCCGGTGTCGCCGATGCCTGTGTACGGCTGCGCGACGACGCCGGGCAACGCTATTTATGCGCGTATATAGTGCCAGACGCGCAAAGCGAGGCTGCACAGCTACACATCAGCGTGGTAAAAGCCGGGTTAGCGCCGCACTTACCTGATGCGATGATTCCCAGCCACTGCGTCGTATTAACGCAACTACCGCGCACCGCACATGGCAAAATCGACTACGCCGCGTTGCCAGCACCGATGCGTAACACTACACATACGCCACAAGCGGCGCGTACCGAACGCGAACAGCAATTGCTCGCGCTCTGGCAAACGCTACTAGGTCACAGCGCGATAGGCGTCACGGATAATTTTTTTGAGTTAGGCGGTGATTCTATTATCGCGATTCAATTAGTGAGCCGCGCCCGCGCTCAAGGTCTACTGTTCAGTGCCAAAGACTTGTTTCAACATCAATCCGTGCGCGCGCTCGCGCAAGTGACCTCTTGCCAAGATGTTGCAACCGCAGCCATGCTTGCGCCCGCGCAAGGCCGTGCAGCGTTGCTGCCTATACAACATGAATTTTTTCGCCAAGGCCTCAATAACCCGCAGCATTGGAATCAAAGCCTGTTATTAACGCCTGCCACCACGTTAGACCCCATGCGCTTGCGTGAGGCCTGGCAGCGCGTCATGGCGTTACACGATAGTGTGCGTCTTCGCTATCAATGCGAGGGTGCAAGCTGGCAGCAATATTATGCTCACGACCAGGTGAATGCACCGTTGACCGAACATCAGCTGCAAGACCTGACAGCGCTCACACCGCTTGCCGAATCAGCGCAGCGCAGTCTTAACCTAAGCGAAGGGCCATTAATCCGTGCCGACTTGATTCAGTTACACGACGGCAGCCAACGCCTGTTACTCATCGCTCACCATCTCATTATCGATGCGGTATCTTGGCGCATCTTGCTGGAAGATTTGACCCAGACTTATCACGGCCAACCCGTCTCCGCAGCCAGTCACAGTGTGAAAACTTGGAGCGAAGCACTAAGCCGCTATGCCCAAAGCACTGCACTTGCCCAACAACTACCGTATTGGTTACAGCAACCGCCCAGCTCTGAGCAGTCTTGGCCAGTGGATGACCCACAAGGCCGTGCGCAAGCGCAAGACCTAGCCCAATTGCGGCTTAGTCTGCCGTTACACCACGATGCCGGTCTGCCTTACC
>CAWUNX010000484.1:0-2227 GCA_963923905.1 uncultured Methylocucumis sp. | reverse complement strand
CTACACAAGGAGTATCGTCGGCAGCGTCAGATGTGTATAAGAGACAGATATGCGAGTGTCTCTAGGCTATGATTGGTCGCCTGGATGGACGACGACGCTATTAAGTCTGACTTGCATGGTACAGTTTGCGTTGAGTTTACTGATTGATTCGCGCTATGAAATTCCTAGCCATAGCCCGGCACGCTATTATTATTGGATGATTTGGTATCCGATTGCTTATTGGTTAATGAATGTAGCGACAACAATTACTGGTTCCATTAAGGCCGTTACCAAAAAACGTGGGCAGCGTGCTGTTTGGGTGACTTTGGATAGAGGCTTGCGTAATAAATGAAGGCCTATATTATCGAGCAACCGCAGTTGCAAAGCGTGTCGGCTAGAATCGGCGAAATTATTGCGGCTTGCTTATGTTGGTTAATGTGGTTGTATTTTTTGTTGCCCGTAGTGGGGTTAGGCAAAGGGTTATTGGATGGCTTGACCATTGAACAGTTTGAGCAATTGGGTGGTTATACTCGATTAACGGATTTATTACACACTTATGCGTTAGTGTTGTGCGGGCAAATAATAGGTTGGCTGCTTTGGGTTTATATGAGGGCTTATAGAAAACGGCGATTTTTGCCTGTTAACAGTCATAGTGTAGACGATAGCGAACTAGCGCACTATTTTCATGTTGAGTTAGCCACACTACAATCTGCGCGCGACGTGGTGACGCTAACCGTTTATTTTGATGAACAAGGAGAAATCACGCAGTTGCAAGCGGAGCAAATAGAAGCATTAGCGGTTAAAGAGACAGTCGCGGTCTAAGTAGCTTACTTAGTATGCTTTAAAGAGTGGTAGGCTTCGCATAATGAGTTTTTTAGTGTACTAACTCACAACGTATAACAATAAAGAGGAGGGGAGAACGTGCAAGATTTATTAAACTTTGTGCTTAGTTTTGGTGGCATTATGCCTTATGTGTTGGTATTCAGTATCTTGCTGGCTTGTGGGCTAGGTTTGCCTATTCCAGAGGATATTACCTTATTCGTATCAGGTATGTTAGCGTATTACGGAATAGTTGATGTATGGGGCGTGACTATCGTGTGTATGGCTGGCGTATTAATCGGCGATAGCATGATTTATTATTTAGGTGCTAAATATGGTCGAGGCTTAACCAATAAGCCTTTTTTTCATCAGTTTTTACCGCCTGAACGTTTGGAAATGGTGAAAGAAAAGCTACATCGGCATGGGAATAAAGTCATTTTTGTTACGCGTTTTACGCCTGTGTTACGCGCGCCAACGTATTTTTCTGCTGGAACTTTGCATTTACCGTTTCGGGTTTTTCTTTTTTACGATGGCTTAGCTGCATTAATTAGTGTGCCAACGATTATTTACTTGGTGTATCACTTCGGTGCTGTCGCTGATAATATGATAAAAATGATTAAAAACGTCGAGCATGGCATTGTCGCTGCTATTTTTATCGGAATACTTTTGTTAGCAGTCAAATGGTTTTATCAACATAAAAAAGCGACCAAGGTGGATTAACTATGGTGTTATAAGAAACGCCGCTAGCTGAGTTAGGTTGTTCGGCGCCTGATTTTGAATTGCTTGGCGTTGATGGCCGGAGCTGGCGGTTACAAGATTGCGTCGGTGAACGTGGTTTATTAGTCATGTTTATTTGTAATCATTGTCCTTATGTTAAGGCTATACAAACCAAATTAATCCGCGATACATTAGACCTTAAAGCGTTAGGCGTTGGTTCAGTTGCGATTATGTCGAATGACACTGAGGCTTATCCTGATGATTCTTTTGCTAATATGCAGCGTATTGCTCAGCACTATCAGTATCCGTTTCCTTATCTCTATGATGAAACGCAAGCGGTGGCAAAAGCCTATGGTGCGCTCTGTACCCCAGATTTTTTTGGTTATAATGCCGAGCTAAAGCTGCAATACCGGGGGCGCTTAGATGCGAGTCGTAAAGATGCTTCAGATATGACGCTTGAGCGCGAGCTATTTTCCGCGATGCGAACCGTTGCTGAGACTGGGATTGGGCCACAGCAACAAATACCTAGTATAGGATGTTCGATTAAATGGAAGTAAGGCACAGAATTTTTAAACCACAGAGAGAGTAATATGTCTATTCAAAGAATGACTGACTTGGATTTAGCCGGTAAAAAGGTATTAATCCGCCAAGATTTAAATGTCCCGGTAAAAAATGGTCAGGTGACCAGTGATATTCGGATTCAAGCCAGTGT
>CAWUNX010000483.1:0-2242 GCA_963923905.1 uncultured Methylocucumis sp. | reverse complement strand
ATATTATTTAAACGAGCAAATGAAAGCGATTCAAAAAGAGCTAGGCGATATGGATGACGTGCCTAATGAAATTGAAGAGCTAGAGCGAAAAATTGCTGAAGCCGGTATGTCGAAAGAGGCGAAAGCTAAAGCGGATACTGAATTAAACAAATTAAAGCTGATGTCACCGATGTCGGCGGAAGCAACTGTGGTGAGAAATTATCTCGACTGGATGGTCAATGTACCCTGGAAGAAAAAAACTCAAGTCAGAAATAATTTAAAAATCGCTGAGCAAGTGCTAGAAGAAGAGCATTACGGATTAGATAAGGTTAAAGAGCGTATTTTGGAGTACCTGGCCGTACATCAGCGAGTTAAACAAATTAAAGGCCCTATTTTATGTTTAGTCGGCCCGCCAGGCGTAGGTAAAACGTCGTTGGGCGAATCCATTGCGCGCGCGACGAATCGTAAATATGTACGCATGGCATTAGGTGGCGTGCGTGATGAGGCAGAAATTCGTGGTCACCGACGCACTTATATTGGTTCTATGCCGGGTAAGATTTTACAAAATTTGGCTAAAGTAAAAACACGCAATCCTATGTTTTTACTCGATGAAATAGACAAAATGGCAGCCGATTTTCGTGGTGATCCCGCATCGGCTTTATTAGAAGTGCTAGATCCAGAGCAAAACCATAAATTTTCTGACCATTACTTAGAAGTCGATTTTGATTTATCGGATGTGATGTTTGTCGCGACGGCGAATACGATGAATATTCCTCCCGCTTTGTTAGATAGGATGGAGGTGATTCGTTTATCGGGTTATACCGAAGATGAAAAGATTAATATTGCATTACGTTATTTAATCCCTAAACAAATCAAAAACAATGGCTTAAAACCGAGTGAAATAGAAATTAGTGAAGCTGCGGTTAGGGATATGATTCGGTATTATTCGCGTGAAGCTGGCGTTAGAAGCCTTGAGCGCGACATTTCTAAGATTTGCCGTAAAGTGGTTAAAGCGATGTTACTCGCACCTGAAACTAAAACCGTGCAGATTACCGAGGAAAATTTAACCGATTATTTAGGAGTTAGACGTTTTAAATACGGTATTGCTGAAGAGCAAGATCAAATCGGTTGCGTGACGGGTTTAGCTTGGACTGAAGTCGGTGGTGAGTTACTGACGATTGAAACGGCGGTCATACCGGGTAAAGGTAAACATTCATCTACCGGTAAGCTTGGTGACGTGATGAAAGAATCGATAGAGGCAGCTATGACGGTTGCGCGTAGTCGTGCTGATATTTTGGGCATTGATCATGAATTGTTCCAAAAAAATGATATTCATATTCATGTACCCGAAGGGGCGACACCTAAAGATGGGCCAAGTGCCGGGATAGGCATGTGTACCGCTATTATTTCGGCATTGACTAAGATTCCTGTGCGCGCAAACGTTGCGATGACGGGAGAAATTACGTTACGAGGCGAAGTTCTCCCTATCGGTGGACTAAAAGAGAAATTATTGGCTGCGCACAGAGGCGGTATTGATACTGTGTTAATACCGACTGAAAATGAAAAAGATTTAGTCGAAATACCTGATAACATTAAGCAAAATTTGTGTATTAAACCCGTACATTGGATAGATGAAGTCTTGGAAGTTGCGTTGCAATATTTGCCGACGCCGATAGATAAACATTTAGTCGATGAGCAAGGCAAAACGGATGCCGATGTGGCTAAAACGATTACTTCGTTGACTGCGCATTAAGGTTTACGCTTAAAAATAGTCTAAGCCACAATTTTCAAGGGGTGTAGCGGGTATTAATGCTTGACACTGAGAATGCCCGATTGTATAAATACCCGCGTCACCCGGAGTGCTGAGAGGCTTTAAGAGTGAACAAACACGTCTTGTATAATTAAAAATAGAACCTGAGGGGGAATAATGAATAAATCGGATCTTATCGACGCTATTGCTGAATCCACGCAATTAACCAAAGCAGACGCTGGACGTGCTTTAGATGCGTTGTTAAACGCCGTAACGACTGCTTTAAGCAAAGGTGATACGGTAGCATTAGTCGGCTTTGGCACTTACTCAGTTAAAGAAAGAGCTGAGCGCAAAGGTCGTAATCCACAGACTGGAGAAGAGATTACTATTAAAGCAGCAAAAATTCCTACATTTAAAGCTGGTAAATCTTTAAAAGATGCTGTAAACTAATATTCATCAGTCGGGTGCTTAGCTCAGCTGGGAGAGCATCGCCCTTACAAGGCGAGGGTCGGG
>CAWUNX010000482.1:0-2262 GCA_963923905.1 uncultured Methylocucumis sp. | reverse complement strand
CTCGTGTGGTTGAAATTATTAATGCCACTCAGTAATCATGCCGAACGGTATTGGGCTAAAACATACCGTCTTTGAACATCCTGTGTCTTTATGAATACTTTTAAGACGGCTATGATAATGCAGCATTTTTACCACCCCCCTTCCTGTCGGCCAATCATACTATGAGCCTGTCTTTAACGACTCATCTTCCAGTACCTTTAGATTTTGTCGCGTTTGCTTGTGAGCACATGCACGACGCAGTATATCTTATCGATTGGACGTTTAAGTTTAAATATGTAAACCAAAGTGCCTGCCAAACTTTAGGATATAGCCAAGACGAATTATTAAACATGGGAGTGGCCGATATTGACTTTTCGCTATCACCGGTCACGATTAATGCCATGCATCAGAAAGTGATAGAGCAAGGTTATGCTTGTTTTGAAACCCGCCACCAACGTAAAGATGGCTCATCATTTCCGGTAGAAGTCAATATCACCCAATTTCAATATAACAATGAAAACATGTCGTTATGTGTAGTACGCGACATCACCGAACGAAAACGCCTTTCTTTTGAAAAACAGCAGTTAATTGATGTACTGGAAGAATCGGCTGACTTTATTAGCTACGCCGATTTAAACCATACGATATTATTTATCAACGTTGCCGGCCTGCGCATGGTAGGGCTTGATGAAAACACCACGTTCAGTACGCTACAAATTAATGACTTACATCCTAGATGGGTTATCGAGTTATTAACTGAAACCGCTATTCCAACCGCGTTAGCCTGCGGCGTTTGGCGCGGCGAGAGCGCGTTATTACATCGTAACGGTTATGAACTGCCTGTTTCACAATGTATTGTTGCCCATAAAGATGAAAACGGTCATCCTAAGTTTCTCTCAACCATTATGCGTGAAATTAGCAGCGATAAGACACGGGCAGAGCAATTAAAGCTACTAGAGCATGCGTTTAATCATATCGGAGAAGCCGTTTTTTTAATCAGTCGATATGCTCAGTTAATACAGGTTAATAACGAAGCTTGTAGACTGCTAGGTTATGACCAGCAAGAACTTTTAACCCTATCGCTTGAAGATATTGCACTGGACTTTAATACACAAGTGTGGACTGATTTTTGCCGCACTGCGCAAAATCAGGCGCTGTCTAAAACCTTTGAAACGACGTTGCGCTGTCAATCCGGTGCTTTATTACCGATAGAAGTTAACTTAAACCATATTATTTACCACGACCAACCGTTTATCATGGCGCTAGTACGTGATATTAGCGAGCGTAAGCGTATGGAAAATTTGCTGATTTTACGCGAACGCGAGTTTAGAACCCTAGCTGATAGCTTGCCTGATCCATTATGCCGTTATGATTGTGACACTCGTAGAACCTATATCAACCCGGCTTGGGTAAAGTCCGGTGCAATAATTGACAATGTATTAGGCAAAACCTTTGATGAAGCGGAGCCGTGCCCTACTCTACCTAACTTTAGTCACGAATATCAGCGCCGCGTGCGTGAGGTACTCGCTACCGGTCAGCCACAAACGTGGGATTTCGTGCTTGATAACGTCACACCGCCGCGCTTCTTTTTATTTTTGTTTATTCCAGAAATAGATGATGAGCAACAAGTCATTGGCGCACTCGCAATTGCTAGAGATTTAACGCCATTAAGGCGCTCAGAACAAGCGCTGTCTCAACGCGAGCAAGAATTACGCACGTTGGTGGATAATTTGCCCATCAGTGTCGTGCGCTACGATGACCAATACCGCAGAATTTTCTTTAACCCATCGTTTCTAAAAACCTTTTCTACTTCAGTAGAAAAAATTTACGGCAGTACGCCTAAACAGCAATGGTTTGCGGCTAATATTTCTGGCGCACAATTCACCGAGGTTCTTGAGACAGCCAAGCGTACCGGAAAAATTCAAGAAACACTCATAGAGTGGCAAAACCCAACTGGTGCATTAAGTTGTTATGCGTTAAAAATCGTACCCGAATTCGATAACCACGGTCGTATTAATAGCTTGTTATCGCTGGGTTTTGACATTAGCGAGCGCAGACAACAACAAATTGCTGAATCAAATCGACAGCGCGTGTTTGAGAAAATTGCTCATGGCGATAATCTTAAGGGTGTTTTAGAGCAAGTCGCTCTGTATGTAGAATCCTCTAAACTAGGTAGTTATTGCTCTATTCTATTACTCGATGATAACGTCAATGAAATAGAAATGGTGGTTGCGCCGTCTTTACCTAAAACTCAGCCTTATCAATTATCACCGCTGAATCCTG
>CAWUNX010000481.1:0-2287 GCA_963923905.1 uncultured Methylocucumis sp. | reverse complement strand
GCCTAGATAGTATTTTAAAAAAAATAGGCGAAGAAGCGACTGAAACTGTTATAGCAGGTAAAAGCGGTGATACTGAACAAATTGTTTATGAAACAGCCGATTTATGGTTTCATTGTCTGGTGTTATTGGCGCATCAAGGGTTACATCCAGATGCAGTTTTAGCCGAGTTGGCAAGGCGTTTTGGTTTATCTGGATTAGAAGAAAAAGCACAGAGAAAGCAATAGCCTTAACATTTTTATCTAGCGCTCGCGGGAGTCGATTATGGGTTTAAGTATTCCACATTTATTAGTTGTATTAGCTATTGTCATCGTTGTATTTGGTACTAAGCGGTTGCGTAATTTAGGTAGCGATTTAGGCGGCGCGATTAAGAATTTTAGGTCAGCGATTAAAGAAGCGGATGATGAGAAAATAGCCGACACTAAAGGCGAAACCATTGATGTCGAAGTGGCTAAAAAGCACGAAGAAAAAGTCTAATTATGTTTGAAGTCGGCTTTTCTGAATTACTGATGGTTGCCTTGGTCGCCTTACTGGTGGTCGGGCCTGAACGCTTGCCTAAAGTGGCTCGTGTGACTGGGCTATGGTTAGGTCGGGCACGTAATATGATGACAACGGTTAAAGCCGAAATTCAAGCTGAGCTACACGCAGAAGAAATGCGGCAACTCATTAAAGAGCAAGCGAGCTTAAATGAATTACATGCGCTTGAATCTGAATTAACCAATGCCTCAGCGAATTTTAAAACTGAGCTTAACCAATCAGTAGCCGAGACGGTTAAACAGGTTAAAGGCCATGAAGCGGACTAGTGTTGAAAATGCCGAAGAGCAAACCTTTATTAGTCACTTAGTTGAATTACGCGACCGTATTTTACGGGTTGTGCTGTGTGTGTTACTGGTTTTTCTTGGGCTTGCGGCTTACT
Organism: uncultured Methylocucumis sp.; assembly: GCA_963923905.1. Classification (GTDB taxonomy): domain Bacteria; phylum Pseudomonadota; class Gammaproteobacteria; order Methylococcales; family Methylomonadaceae; genus Methylovulum. The sequence continues at coordinate 1,374 of CAWUNX010000481.1, read as the reverse complement.
CTAACGAGATTTACAGTTTTTTAGCTGGCCCCTTATTAGCACACATGCCGAAAAACAGCACAATGATTGCGATAGATGTCGCTTCGCCGTTTTTCACGCCATTTAAGCTTGCGTTTATTGTGGCTATTTTTGCCTCGATACCGGTGATTCTTTATCAGTTTTGGGCGTTTGTGGCACCGGGCTTGTACAAACATGAACAACGCCTAGTTTTTCCGTTGTTGCTAGCAAGTACATTACTGTTTTATATCGGCGTGGCGTTTGCTTATTTTGTGGTATTTCCAATTATCTTTGCTTTTCTAACCGCTGCCGCGCCTGAAGGTGTATCAGTGATGACCGATATTGCAAAATATTTGGATTTTGTTTTGGCGTTGTTTTTTGCGTTTGGCATTTGTTTTGAAGTACCTATTTTTACTATTGTGTTAGTCTGGACAGGTATCACTACCCCTGCCGATTTAGCAGAGAAACGCCCTTATGTCATTGTCGGTGTTTTTGTTATCGCGATGTTTTTAACGCCGCCCGATGCAATTTCTCAGACCTTATTAGCCGTGCCTATGTGGATGTTGTTTGAATTAGGCTTGTTATTCTCTAAGCTATTTGTCCCTAAACCTGATAGCGTCGATGAAGAAAATAGCATTCTGCCACATTTAGATAAACCAGGTGAATAAAAGCGGTTTAGCCTTCATTAAACTTCAATTCAACTAAAGCGCCGCCTAATTCGCTGACGCCGATATTTAACTCCCCTTGATAAGCGTCAATAATCTCCGCCACTACGCTTAAGCCTATACCATGACCTGGGGTCGATTCGTCAGCTCTAACGCCACGCATTAAGATTCGATGTATATCCTCTTTTAATATCCCAGGGCCATCGTCATCAATCTTCAAGACGACAAAGGTGCCTTGTTTATGGCTACTGAGTACAATTTGGCTTTGACTCCATTTAAACGCATTATCTAACACATTGCCGAGTATTTCGATTAAATCGGCTTCATCTATGCGTAGAAGTAATGCAGGGTCAATATAGCAATGTACGTGAATATTCTTCCAGCGATAAACCTTGTTTAAGGATGCGATGATGCGTTCGCATAGCTGCGCGACGGCAACTGGTGGGGCAATCGCTGAACCTGAAGCTCCAGCACGTTGCAATTGGCGCTCAACAATGCGCAACATGCGCGTGGCTTGCTCGTGTACGGTTTGCGTGAGTTCTTCGTGCGTTTCATTGCCGGTGAGTAATACCGCTAACGGTGTTTTTAGACTATGCGCTAAATCGGCTAATGCATTGCGGTAACGCGTTTGTCTAGCGCGTTCTTGTTCTAATAAAATGTAACTACTCAGCCCGACCAAAAACCGCTATAGTAATAGCATGAAAATCAACCG
>CAWUNX010000480.1:0-2298 GCA_963923905.1 uncultured Methylocucumis sp. | reverse complement strand
TCAGTCGGTAGAGCGGGTGACTGTTAATCACTAGGTCGGCGGTTCGAGCCCGTCCAAGGGAGCCAAGTAAAACAAAGGCTTATGTATTTATACATAGGCCTTTTTTATTGCCTAAAATTTTTCGGATCAATGCCGGTTCAAGTTTAATAAAATCTAAGGTAACGCTGTACCACGCACTTGTATTTAAGACAGCGACAAAAACTTACTCAGTTAACAGCAATATGCTTATTACCGTCATTCTTGCCTAAATTAAAAATCGCAGCCTCAGCTTAGCTTGAATACACAATCATTATCACCTTTTGCCATACAGGCTTTATGCTCAACGGCTCGCTGCGTTAAGACCGTGATTAAGCTTTTATCTAATTCACAAATCTCTGGGTGTTTTTGGGCTAAATCATGATAAATGCAATTATGCGCCAGTATTTCCGTAGCCTGCCCGCCGTTATTCACTTCTGCGCTAAAACCCAGTTGATTCATAACAAGTAACAATTCTTGCAGCCGTTGTTCAGTATTTTTATCGTTAAACTGACTAGCAAGTTGTTCTGCGACACCAACACCTAGTTTTTGCAAATACTGTTCTAGCTCGTCTGGCGCTAGCTGTTGTTTTAAATGGCTTAAGACTAATTCAGCAAACCACGCGTATTGCTTGGGAAAACAATTAATACCGGCGGTGGTTAGCTGATAACAACGCACTGGACGCCCAGCTGTTTTACTTAAGCCACCGGACTGAATATAACCGTCACGCTCTAACGCCGTGATATGTTGCTGTACTGCGTTTCTGGAAATAGCAAGTTCTGAAGCTAATGCATCTATCGTTAAGCCTGATTTATGTTCCAGCAATAACTTTAAGATGTGTTGCTGGCGAGTGCCGAGTTTGTCGCTCATACGTGAGTTAACTCTCTTGAGGTGGGAGTATGATAATAATACAATAAAACAGTTATATATGGTTTAAGTTAAGCGCCACTTACTATTGTTTAAAATCTTGTCTTGTATATACTCACTGCTGTTTTTCACCACGCGAGTCGCCGCGCTTTTACATATTCTTCATGGATGCGTCTTTTAACACCATAGGTATTATAGGCAAACCTAGCGATCCCAGTATCGCTAGCACGTTAACCTTATTACACACCTTCTTAATCGAGCAGGGTTATCAGGTTATCATTGATGATAGCGCACAGCTTATTCAACAAGACTATATTAAACACCGACCAGCAACTGACTTAGGCCAATATTGCGATTTAGTGATTGCTATCGGTGGTGACGGCACGTTTTTAGCGGCAACCCGCGCCATTGCGGCTTTTGATATTCCCCTCATCGGCGTTAACTTAGGACGCTTAGGGTTTTTAGTTGATATTTCGCCGAATGAACTGGCTGTCACATTATCGCGAATGCTGAAAGGTTTCTACAGCGAAGAAAGCCGCTATTTACTCAGAGCTAAAATCATCCGCGATAATCAAGTCATTCATGAAGAAACTGCGGTTAATGAAGTCGTCGTGCATCGTTGGGTGACGCCTAGCATGATAGAGATTATCACTAAAATCGATAATAAATTTTTAAACTCACAACGCTCGGACGGTTTAATTATTTCCACACCTACCGGTTCGACAGCGTATTCGTTATCGGCAGGCGGGCCTATTTTGCACCCCTCGCTCAACGCGCTGGTATTAGTACCATTAAATCCACACACTTTATCAAACCGACCTATTGTCATCGCCGATAGCGCTGAAATTGAAATTAGTTTTTGTCAAACTAAGCAAATCAATGCCTTAGTCACCTGTGACCATATCGAAATCCCTAAGGTATTAATTAGCGATAGAATTTTAATAAAGAAAGAACCTAAGCCGATTAGAATTCTACATCCAGAAGGACATGATTTTTTTCATATTCTCAGAAATAAACTGAATTGGAGTAGTGGCTATCCCGCTTATGCTAGTAAATCTTAATATTATTGATTTAGCCGTCGTAAAATCGCTAGATTTGGAGCTAGCAAAAGGTATGTCAGCGTTAACCGGTGAAACCGGGGCTGGCAAATCGATTTTATTAACCGCCTTAGGCTTAGCTTTAGGCGATAGAGCTGATGCCTCGTACATTAGACCACAAGCTAAACGGGCTGAAATTAATTTAGAATTTGATTTAGCAGAAGCTAAAGACGCATCGGACTGGTTACGCCACAAAGAATTAGACAGCGATGGCATAACGTGTTTTGTTCGGCGCGTGATTAATTCAGACGGTCGCTCTAAAGCTTATATCAATAACACGCCAGTCAATCTGCAAACGTTGCAAGAACTCAGCGAAAAA
>CAWUNX010000479.1:0-2335 GCA_963923905.1 uncultured Methylocucumis sp. | reverse complement strand
GATCCTCTCTGGTCTCGTGGGCTCGGAGATGTGTATAAGAGACAGCTCTTAGAGCAGTTAACCGAAGGACGTTTTAGTCCGATTAATACCGCGCATTTGGATTCGTTGTTATTGCCGGTATTTACCAGTTATAACAATATGGTTACCCGCTTAGCTGAACTTGAGGCGGCACAAAAACAATATGCGCAATCGTTGCAACGAGAAGTTCGGTTGGCGACACAGGCCTTATTAGAGCAACAGCATAGCTTAGCGCGAGCAGAACGTCTTGCTGCTGTAGGAGAGGTTGCCGCCGAATTAGCCCATGAAATTCGTAACCCATTGGCGGGAATTGATATGGCGTTTAGTAATTTGCGTAAGGAAATTACTGAGCCGCAACTCGCTGAGCGTATGATGTCCATAGCGTCTGAGCTTAAACGTTTAGCTAAGCTATTAAATGACATTTTACGACAAAGTAATCATACGCCTGAGTCCGCTAATAATTTTGATGCGATAGAAATGATTCGCGATTTAGTGGCATTAGTGCGTTATCAAATTCCAGAGGGCATTTGCATGACAATTGAAGCACCTAGTCATTTACCGGTGCGTTTACCTGAAAGCGGTTTAAGGCAAGTGTTATTAAATTTAGTGCTAAATGCGGCGCAAGTCAGTGTTAATAAAGCCGGTACGATAATATTGCGTGTCGTAGAGCTAGCCGATGAAATTAGAATCAGTGTGATTGATGATGGCCCAGGTTTTTCTAATGAATTGTTGGAATATGGTATTAGACCTTTTCGCACTACACGCTCAGATGGGACAGGGTTGGGATTAGCGATGGTACAGCGTTATGTTAAACATGTCGGTGGGCAGGTTAAACTGAGCAACCATAGCCCGCATGGGGCGTGTGTCACTGTGTCCTTAGCAAAAAACGTTCATTAGGAGCTGTTGTGGTAGAAACCTTATTAGTGATTGAAGACGAGCAATTATTAGGTGCCGAATTGTCTAGGCATTACCGGCAATTAGGTTGGGAAGTGGTTTGGGCGGATTCGTTACAACAAGCCAAAAATCTACTGATGAATAATTTAGAGCCATTGCTAATTGTGTCAGATATGAATTTGCGTGATGGCAATGCATTAGATTTTATGGAAACCATGAAAAAACATGCGGCTCATGCCGAATGGCTGTTCTTAACCGGATATGGCAGCGTACCCGACTCGGTGCGGGCATTGCGTTTAGGTGCATACGATTTCTTAGAAAAACCGTGTGATTTAGAGCGCTTAGATTTAGTGGTTGCCAGTGCTGCACGTAATGCATCTATACAGCGTAGAGTGTTTGATCAGGCGAAACAAGGCCATAAGCGTTATTCGCCTGATGCCTATGTAGGACATAGTGAGCAAGCGCAAAGCATACGCGAATTGTTGACTAAACTAACGAAAGTGCCTTTTAGCGCGCTTATCATAGGTGGCGAAAGTGGTACCGGCAAAGGATTAACGGCGAGAATTTTGCATTATGGCGGTGTGCGTGCTCAACATCCTATGATTGAAGTGAATTGCGCTGCGTTGCCTAGAGAATTATTAGAATCTGAATTGTTTGGTCATGAGCCTGGCGCATTTACTGGCGCGACTAGCCGTCATCGTGGTTTATTAGAGCAAGCCGATGGTGGTACCTTGTTTATGGATGAAATCGGTGAGATGCCGTTAGATTTACAAGCTAAGCTATTGAAAGCGATAGAAGATCATAAAGTTAGGCGCTTAGGGGGTGAAAAAGAAATTAATGTTGATGTGCAAATCATCGCGGCGAGTAACCGGGATTTAGAAGCCTTAGCTAAAACCGGCGCGTTTAGGGCTGATTTGTATCATAGGCTTAGCGTGTTTAAAGTGAACTTACCACCGTTACGCGCAGCTATCGCTGATTTAGATGATTTAGTGCCATTATTTGTTGCCGAATACAATGCCAAAGCGGGGCGTCAAGTCAAGCAAATTCCCGATGATGTTTGGCATAAGTTAAAGGCTTATCATTGGCCTGGTAACGTCAGAGAGTTACGCAATGTCATTGAGCGTTGCGTATTATTTGCCGAAGGCTCTGTGTTTCCTGGGCAATGGCTACAATTACCCGGTGACCAACAGTTATCGGTGTTAACCGACACGGAACATCTGATTTGCTTACCGTTAGATGGCAGTATGGCATTAGACGATATGGATAAACACATTATTAAAACAGCGCTGGCACGCACCGAGCATAACCTAGCGGCTGCGGCTAGAATTTTAGGCACAACTCGAGAAACTTTGCGTTATCGGGTGCGAAAATATCAGTTAACCGCTAAAGAATAGCGCGAACAAGGCTTGTCAGCGGTGGCGGT
>CAWUNX010000478.1:0-2340 GCA_963923905.1 uncultured Methylocucumis sp. | reverse complement strand
CTTCTATAACATTAAGCTGCTATGCGGTTATTACTCTAGCACAAAAAACTGTCTGAAAAAAGTTTTTTTGTGAACTATTTCCGCTTTGTCCGCAACCCCATTAAACAAACCATTGCAGGTCCGAATAATAAAATAGCGGCAGGTAACGGCACACGTCTAGCGGATACACCAATACTTGTGTTATCACTAAAATCAAATAGTGATGAGCTTGCAAGATTTATCTTTCCTGTCATTTGACTTGGCTGAGCATTGATTGCCGTTTCTGTTATTTCTTCCTTAATTGGGGAAGACTCAGCGTGTGTCAACCAGCCAGCGAGTATTAATCCTATCATCAACTTTTTTTTACTGATTTTACTCATGATTGCACCTATACCTTGCATCTTAGTGCTTCAATAAAAACTAACTAATCCTTTTCTGGATTTGCTAATAGGTTACAATCCTCTTTCAATTTAAACATCTGACTGTTATCCCGATTTTTTTAAGAAAAATATCACTATTTTTTTGGGATAATAATCACAGATAAATAAACACTATCACCCAATATTAGCAAACATTCTTGTACACTTGAAAGACACAGCCACACCTGATAAACCATGCGACTTTGACTCCGTTCTTAACACACACCCTCTAGCAGCCAACCTAGCCCCACTAGGCAGTTTGGTGTAGGCAAATAAACCGGAACCAGGTAATACCGTATACGGCAATTGCAAATACAAGCCACCTTGACTGACGTTATCGATTAACGTATGCGTTCTAAACACTTGACCCGTTTCAGTCTTGCCACGCACATAGACAGGAATAGGTCCTTGTAACCGACTCTCTTCACGCCGCTCTCTATTTGCCATTCAGCCCTCCGTTTTTTAGGTAGCTGGCTTACCATCTACCTAACTATTAAAAATTATTTCTTGACTTCCTTTGTGAAATCACTGAACTACTTTAGGGTAACTCATAACAAACTATACAGTTATTATTATGCCCAGCTATTTTTTCTCGAACATGATAAATTTGTCCTGATATGAATATAACAATCATCCTTTTTTAATCAGGACAATTATCCTTACAGACCAGGCTGATCCATCGCAATCCCTAAGCTGCTGGCCTGTAAAGCTAGCTCTAACTGACTAGCGACCCCTAATTTATTATAAATCGCTGTCAATTGGTTTCTAACGGTTTTTTCACTAATAAATAATTTCTTGGCAATATTTTTAGCCGACATGCCTTGCGCCGCTAAACACGCCACATCAGCTTCTCGCCTGGTTAACGCATTCAATTTATCACTTTTTGTTGCGGTTAGTGTGCCTGTAGCCTTAGCATCAGAGTATTCGCTCACTGTGATTTCATTAAAATTTTGCAACAATAACGCCGTTGTCGAACGATTAACCCAAACCTCGCCCCCATAAACACACGTAATGGCCTTAATTAACGTTTCTGCGGATAATTTTTTAGCAAAAATACCCAAAGCGCCTAAACGTAACGCTAAAAGGTGTAACTCAGAATCTTCTATTGCGGTAAATACTAAAATTTTCCCATTAGGGCAAACTGCTAACAAATCAGGTATTCTATTAACGATATTGCCTTCACTAAGATTAAAATCTAATAAAATAACGTCAGGTTGAAGCTTTTGCGCTTGGCTTTTAAGGTCTTCAAAGCTATCGGTATGCCCGATTAATTCAATACCCGGTCGAGACTCGACTAAGGTACAAAAACCCAATCTAATTAATTCATGCTCATCTGCGATGAGTACGCGAATCACTAGTTGCGCAGATTCAGATTGCCTGCTTAACACTGTTTTCTCCCCTTTGTGTAAGCCTGTTTTATTATATATAGCGCAAGGCTCGAATACCGTTGTTCTAAAGTTTTACCCAAACAACACTTTACTAATAAGCCTTAGAGACCACAAATTCTTTAATAGCCGTTAATAGAATAATTTTTATGTCCAACAAGATTGACCAATTACGAATGTATTCTAAGTCCAATTTAATCCTACCTTCCATTTTATCCAAAGTCTCGGTTTCTCCACGATAGCCATTAATCTGCGCCCATCCTGTTATTCCGGGTTTAACTTTATGTCTTAGCATGTAGCCTTTAATTTGTTTACGATAAAGCTCATTATGCGTAATTGCATGCGGACGCGGACCCACAATAGACATACGACCTTGCAACACATTAATAAATTGTGGCAACTCATCTAACGAAGTCTTGCGCAAAACGTGGCCTAATCGTGTCACTCTCGAATCGTTGCGTTGTGCCTGTGGCACGTTTTCGCCATCTTGACAGACTTTCATGGTAACTTCTCATTACCCACAGGTGTTCGCAGCCCGAATCAAATCGGATAAAGGC
>CAWUNX010000477.1:0-2359 GCA_963923905.1 uncultured Methylocucumis sp. | reverse complement strand
CAATTTGTTTGTCATTCAAGGTGAGCATAGACTTTACTACCTAGATGGCAGCTTGAAAGAAGTGAGACCGACGGGCAAATATACCCGCAGCCTACCTAGCGACGAACCGCATAGCGAAGGCGGCGGCGATGATTGTGATGTGATTATCTTGTTTAGTATTCGTGGCGACGGTGTGCTATACGAGATTTTAGATGATGCATTAAATGTAATTGCAACGATTACGTTTAACGATTTGCAAGCCTTATATGAGCAACAAAACCAGTTAATTATGACTGGCGCATAACGGCTTGAAAGCGTTGTTTACTGAGCATACTGGCTATGCTATGGTCTACGATAGGCTTGGGATAATCACAGCTAACGTTGTTTTTATACCAAGCATGTAGAGTGCTAATGGCAATGGGTTTAAGTTCGGGTAGCCATTGATAAATATAGTGACCGTCGGGGTCAAACTTTTTTTGTTGCAACCACGGATTAAAAATCCGGAAATAAGGTTGAGCATCGCAGCCAGTAGAAGCAGACCATTGCCAATTGCCGTTATTTAAACACGGGTCATAATCAATTAAGCGCTGGGCAAAATAGCGTTCTCCCCAGCGCCAGCTAATATGCAAATCTTTAACTAAAAACGACGCAGTAATCATGCGTAGTCGATTCGGCATAAATCCGGTGGCATTAAGCTGGCGCATTCCGGCATCGACGATGGGAAAACCGGTTTTGCCTTGACACCATAAATTAAAAACATCGACGTTATTATCCCAAGCAATGGCATTACAAGCCGGGTTAAACGCTTGTTTAAACACATGTGGAAAGTGATAGGCAATATGGGTAAAGAAATCACGCCAATAAAACTGCCTAATCAACTCATGATGGATTCCATCAACACTGGCGACTGCGTAATACGCTTCTCGAATAGAGCAAGTACCAAATTTTAAATACGCTGATAGCTGAGAGCTTGCGTTTAGCTCTGCGCGGTTAAAGTCGGATGCATAGTTAGCGATGCGCTGTAGTATCGCTAGGCTTAGCTGTCTACCGCCAACAAGGCATCGATTAGGTGTTAATTTTCTTGGTTGTAAACTTGAGAGCGTGCAGTTGTTTGCGTAAGGTTGAATAAAATGACGACCAGCGAGCGCTTGTGGTTGCGTGACCGGGAGTTGTTGTGCGCGTTTATGAAAAGGCGTAAACACTTGATAAGCTGATCCGTTATCTTTTAATAGCTGTTCAGGACTATTTAGTAAGGCATCGTCATAATAAAAAAATTTTATATTTAACTGCGCACAGGCCTGCGCAATTTCATAATCTCGTTGTCGGCTAAACAGCGTGTAATCGCGATTAACAAACACAGCGTCTAAGCGCTGGGTTTGATGTAACTCGGCTATTACCTGATGTGGCAAACCTTGCTGTAACAGCAATTCAGCGTTGAGCTGCTGGCATTGCTGGGCTAAATCCGCTAACGATTCCAGCATGAACTCAAACCCAGGTGCGCTTTGGTACGGGTGAACTTGGGTTTGTCTAGGATCAAAAATAAAACACGGCACGACATGACTCGATAGGGCGAGTGCTGCATTTAAACCCATATTATCTTCTAGTCTTAAATCCCGTCGAAAAATAAACAGGCTGGTGTCGAATTCGGCCATTGTTATTCAATGACACCGGCTTTTTGCAAGGTTTCACGTAATGCTTCTAGGCGTTTACGGTTAGCGCCAAATTCCTTATGGCTGACACGAGAGGCAGAACGAATATGAATCAGTTGAGCATCGCTGTCTAATACGCCATTAATATCATCAATATACCTCAGTAAAAAGCTGGTTGCGATAGCGTGTACGCTGTCATTATTTTGATGCGTAATGACCATGCGGCCATGTCTCGCGACGGCTTGTTTAAATTCTTGCCAAGCCTTTTCTGGGTCGCCTTTGATTTCTAAAGGCGCGATATAGTGTTGTTTATCCGCAATCTTGGCTTGGCTAGATAAACAGTTAGGGCTGTTATCACATACGGGCAGTTTTTTACTAGCTAATACGGTATCGGGCAGGCCAACACTGAATGAAAATAAAATGATGGGGTATAGTCTCTTCATAGTAGCTCGCTAGACGTTACATATTATCGGGTAGCGACCAATGTTACATAAAAATGCTGACTGTCAACTTTAGGTGTCTTGCTTGGTTACAAGCATGTTAAAGGAAGGTAAGGGTAAGAGTTTGATGTGTTCCATATCTAAAAACCATGCAAATTTTGTTATTTTTTCATAAATTGCACCTACGAATTTTGCAGGAATCGTAGTTAGCTATTTCGCATATTTTTTAAGTGATTAAGTAACTACTCAGCCCGACCAAAAACCGCTATAGTAATAGCATGAAAATCAACC
>CAWUNX010000476.1:0-2362 GCA_963923905.1 uncultured Methylocucumis sp. | reverse complement strand
CGGCAGCGTCAGATGTGTATAAGAGACAGGGATAATTTAATGATAGGGTCAAGTAAAGATGATTTTTTAAACGGTAAAAGCGGAAAAGACAGCTTAACAGGCGGATTAGGCAATGACGTTTATTCCGTTGATAACATAGGCGATAAAGTCACAGAAAAATCGGGCCAAGGTACTGACTTAGTTTATTCAACGATTAGTTACTCGTTAACAGCTCATGTTGAGAATTTGATTCTATTACAAAATGGTAATATCAATGCTACCGGCAATGATTTAAACAATCAGCTTAGCGGTAATAGCAGCGATAACATACTAAATGGCAATACTGGCGTTGATACGCTGAAAGGTGGGCAAGGCAATGATACTTACATCGTTGATAGTAGTTTAGACCTCATTATCGAAAACCAGAATGAAGGCATCGATAGTGTACAAGCAACTAGCAATTATAGTTTGGGCGATCACTTAGAAAATTTGATGTTAATCGGCGATAAGGCATTACAAGGCATTGGCAATAGTCTTGGTAACATGCTCATTGGTAATGAATTCGATAATGTTTTCATGGGCATGGATGGCGCAGATACCATAGAAGGAGGTCTAGGCAACGATCAACTTTGGGGTGCTTCAGGCAATGACGTTATGTCAGGCGGCAGTGGCGACGATTATTATGGGGTAAATGATGTCGGCGATATTGTTAATGAGGATGCAGGTGGCGGCACTGATACCGTTTATGCGACGGTTAATTGGAGTCTAGGCAGCAATTTTGAAAAACTAATACTTATTGGCGGGCTTACTTTAACGGGCACTGGTAATGAATTAGATAACTTTATTCAAGGCAATTTCGTTAACAATACGTTATTCGGTGGTGATGGCGCTGATACTATTGAAGGCGGCGATGGCGACGATGAAATCTATGGTGGTTTAGGTGCTGATGTGTTGAAAGGAGGCTCTGGAAATGATTCTTACAAAGTCGATCAAAGCGGCGATACGCTTATAGAGGATGTTTCAGGTGGCGTAGACACTGTTGTTACTAGCGGTAGCTGGGAGCTAGAAGCGAACGTCGAGATTCTACAATTAGTTGGAAATGGCAACACTAATGGCAAAGGTAACGGATTAGATAATCTTATAAGTGGCACTATAGGTATAAACGTATTATCAGGTCTTGATGGCAATGATACATTAATAGGAAATGATGGTAGTGACACTTTAGTCGGCGGCATAGGTACTGATACGTTTATATTCGAAACTATCCAGGGGGGCACCGATGTTATAACAGACTTTGTCAGTGGTTCAGATCATATAGTTTGCCCTAACGGCCAGTTTTACTTTCATATTGGCAACGGTGACAATGTGATTGATAACCCTGCGTTATGTAACTCTCCCGTATCATTCAATGCTAATGCAGAATTAGTTATCGTCACGGAAAATATCAACGGTGCGTTAAGTGCTACAAACGCTGCGGCCAGAATCGGCTCGGCTAATAGCGCTTATGCCATTGGCGATACGCGCTTGTTTGTTGTCGATAATGGCGCGGATAGCGCATTGTATTTATTTCAATCCACCAGCAACGATGCGCAAGTGAGTGCGGCAGAATTAACGCTAATCGGCACGATTCAAGGTGCTGGTCAAACAGCGTTAGCTGATTATGGTTTTTAAGGCGTAGTTCGACAGATGTTTAACTGCGGGAAAGGCAAGTACCGTTTTTCTGAACAAACGAGGCACTCTGATTTATTCGGCAAGCATGGCAGCTTCAGAGAATATGAGCAAATGTGAAAACTGAGCTGCTATGGCTTATCAACGGATGCTATAGCGGATGTGTTGTTTAAAGACCCTCGAACCATTGAGACATGGCAGCGAGGAATCAGCAAGAAAGCCAATCGATTTCATGACGTTCTGTGGTTATCGGTCACTTTAACCATACTGTTTATACAGATGGATGAGTTGTGGTCCTTTTTGAAAAACAAAAACAACCCGTTATGGGTATTTGTCGGTTTTGAAGTGGACTCGCGTTTTTGGCTAAATTTTGAATTGGGTAGTCGAACCACCCACACCGCAACTAAATTGGTGACACGCATAAAGGCTTATCTTGGCACGTTGTCTTAAAAGTGACGGCTGACAAACTGGCCGCTTACAGAATGCGCTACAAGCGGTATTTGCTGACCACACTGACTATGTTTACCTGTAAATCGTTAAGAAACGGGTAAAAATGCGTTTAGTCACCGTCAAAAAGTGTTTTGTCAAAGGCTCTCAAAACGATTTTAAAGGCAAAACCCAAAACACCTCTTATATTGAACGGTTTAATCTGACTTTACGGCTACTCTTTGGCTTAATCTCTATGACTATAACTATCGATGCCCACATAAAAGCT
>CAWUNX010000475.1:0-2375 GCA_963923905.1 uncultured Methylocucumis sp. | reverse complement strand
GATCCTCTCTGGTCTCGTGGGCTCGGAGATGTGTATAAGAGACAGCCAACATACCGTGTGGGCGTCGGTATCAAGAGCGGTGCGTACACCGAATTGGGCTGAGCAAGATATTTCTTACAATGCATCGATTGCTACGCCGTTTGGTAATGCCCAAGCATCGCCGTTTACGCCGGTGATATTAGTGAATGCTGTTGGCAATAAGCAGCAGGATTCAGAAAAGCTTATTGCTTATGAAGTAGGCTGGCGTGCTCAATTGACGTCGAGTTTAACCAGCGATGTTGCGTTTTACTATTACGATTATGACGACGTGGCAGGTACTTCGTTGGGTGCGCTGGATTTTTCTACGCTTTATTCAGGCTATTTAATCCAACCAGTGACTTTTAGTAACGCAGGCCAAGCTTCGATAGTTGGTGGAGAAGCGTTTCTCGATTGGCGTGTGTCCGATGATTGGCGGGTGCGCGCCAGTTACAGTTTAGCGCAGCAGCATTTTACCGGTAGTCAACCTGGTCAGACGACTATCATGTTTGCAGGCAGTGTCCCTACGCATCAAGCGATGCTGAATGCAACCTATCAGCTTAGGTCGGATACGTTACTGGATTTAAATTGGCGTTATGTCGATAGCGTCAATGTGGAAGGCGACAGTGTTCCTGCTTATCACGAATTAGATGCGCGCTTGGCTTGGCAAGTGAGTCGGTCTGTTGAATTGTCTTTAGTGGGAAAAAACTTACTACACAATCATCACCTTGAGTATGGCAAGGTCTTTTTTTCGGTACCTACGCTGGTTCAGCGTGAGGTTTACGCGACGATTCGATGGGAGTTTTGAGTGTGTAAACTCTGGCGTTGTTTGCTGAAGCCGTTACTCATTGCGTTTTTGATAACGAGTCAAGCCTATGCGCTGCCGCAAACAGGTACGGAAGCGGCGGTTAAAACTGCTTTCTTGTTTAATTTCTTTAAGTTTATTGAATGGCCGAATGACTTAGCACAAGAGACTTTTGTGCTATGCATGGCCTATGAAGATGATTTAGGGGCGACATTAAGAGCGTTAGAGGAAAAAACGATTAATGAAAAACCCGTGCTTATTCAGCGTGATGTGACAGGAGCGGAGTTAAAGAGTTGTCATATCATCTATATTACTGGTCAGGCGCATTTAGAGGCTGTTATAGCGCAAGTGAAAGACTTGCCTATTGTCACTGTCAGTGAACAAGCCGATTTTCTTAAACAAGGTGGGATTATCAATTTAGTCGCCGATAATAATCGCTTAGGTTTTTCAATTAACCTGGCGCAAGCGAATAAGTTAGGCCTGCATTTTAGCGCTAAATTATTAAAACTTGCTAAGCATGTTGTTGCCAGTGAATAACATGGAGGCAAGCTTGTTAAGCGTGTGCTTAGCGTTAATCAGTGTAACGACTTATGCGGAAGATTTAACCGATTTATCGTTAGAAGAATTGGTTGAAGTAGAAATTGTCAGTGCATCTAGGATAGGTCAGCAAGCCAATAAAGCGCCTGCTTCAGTAGCCATTATTACCGCTGATGATATTCGTAAATTCGGTTGGCGGACGCTAGCGGAGGCTTTAAACAGCTTGCGCGGTTTAAATACCTTCAGTGATAGGAATTACACGTTTCTGGGCGTGCGTGGTTTTTCTCGTTTAGCCGACTATAATTCGCGTATCTTAGTGATGATAGATGGCTTACGCATGAATGAAAATGTTTACGATACTGGCAATATCGGGCATGAATTCATGTTGGATTTAGACCTCGTTGAGCGTATTGAATTTGTACCGGGTTCCGGCTCAACAATTTATGGCGCTAACGCGTTTTTAGGCATGATTAATATTGTGACTAAGCAAGGTCACGCATTAAATGGTAGCCAATTAGCTGGTGAAGCTGGCACTTTTGACAGTTATAAGGGGCGGTTAAGCTATGGCAAACGTTTCGATAACGGTGCAGATTGGTTGATTTCAGCTTCGTATTTTGACAGCGCTGGCGTGGGTAATTTGTATTTTCCTGCTCATGACAGCCCTGAGACCAATAATGGTATTGCTCATTACCGTGATGGCGAACGTAGCACGCGGTTTTTTACTAAAGCTAACTGGAATGACTTAACATTTAGCGCTGGTTTAGTTGAGCGCTATCGAAACGCACCTAGCGCGCCATGGGGAGAGATTTTTAATGACCCCGCCGCGTATGATGACGATAGGCAATATTTTGTCATGGCTAATTATCAGCACGAACTATCGGATAACACGTCTTTGCGCGCGAGTGCGTTTTACCAAGGCTATGATTATGAAGCAGAAAGTGCTTATGATGTAGACGGCCGCGTGATTAATCACGATTTAACCACAGGACTGTCTCTTATACACATCTCCGAGCCCACG
>CAWUNX010000474.1:0-2376 GCA_963923905.1 uncultured Methylocucumis sp. | reverse complement strand
AAGAGACAGGCGTTAATTCCGCCAACCGAAACACATCTTCCGGAATACGGCCAACAAAATAACCTTGTTGATCAAAAAACGTGGCTAACAACACCGCTAAATCGACGTCGATTTCGCACTTACGCGATAGTTTTACTACCGGTAGCGTTGCCGATTCCCAGCTTAAATACACAAACGACACAGGACTACCGGCACGTTTTAAGCTTTGAATGCCAGGCCGAGTTCGAGCGTAATGCACCGCCGCTTCGATATGTTTGCAAGTGCCTAACCGGTTACTCGCTAAATCCGGGCAAGTGCAATAATTAATGCGTTGCTCTAATGAACGTATATGCACATGATACGTTTGCTGCCAATGCGTACTCGACACGATAGACGAAGCCTGCCAAACGCCGAACGCATAATTGCCGCTAATCAAATTGACGCGAACTTCGTTATGGCCTTTTTTAACCCGCTCGGCTATCGCTTCGTCGACAGCGTTACCAATCACCACATCGTCAACGCGATAGCTTTGATCGGCGTATTGATACAACGCAGCGATAGCGTGATTACACGCCGATGTATCGCTGTGACAACAACACGTCACCTTCAGCGTAGCGTCATTATCTTGGTTTAATTCAACTTGATAATCTTCGCCGTCTTCTGCATCTTCGACTCTGGCGATTAGAGCAACATCGGAGATTTTTTCTAATGAAAATACCCGACAATCGGCAAAATATTCAAAACCTTGTTTAATCACGACATCGGAAGCAATCGTGTGTAAGCGTTCAGTATCGAAAAGAAAGAAATCAGTAGGCATGATAAATCCAATAGATGAAAGCGGCTGTCGTTTAAAAACGCAAAGTATACGCTATGATCTTTAAAATTTTACCTAACCCTGCTAGTGCATTGGTTTTTCAATAGAGTTTTCGGCTGCTCACTTAAAGCGGGGCAGATTTAATTGTAGTCAGTTGAGCTAAATCGTCATTCCGGCAGGCATGGCCGAAAGGAAACAATCTCTGACTTGTCACCTTTTTGCCCTGTGATGAAGATTTCGCTTTCCGAAAAAATTATGCTAATTAATTCACATTTTTAAACTATACTTCAAGCGCACACAAATCAGTATAAGACTTAAGCTTGAATTAATGTGGCTTAATTGTGCTGAATTTTTCGCATAACTAACCGTTTTAGCCATGACTCACAAGATAACTCGCCAGCCCCCTAAATCTAACTTTAGTTCGCAACGCACAGCCATTCCTTTTGGAAAATTCGAATCAGGCTCAGAAGATATTTTCCCTTGTAACGAATCGATGGTTGGGCGCGACGGTGCGCGAGCCAAGCTGATTGATTTTTTAACCAATGCCGGAACCCGTCGCGCCATATTAGTGACGGGTAGGCGCGGCATGGGTAAATCCAGTTTTGTCAATTATTGCTTAGGTGAATATGAAGAAGCGCGGGTCGAACGCTTTTGGCGTAGCGGCTTAGGGCGAAATCTCGGCTTTTATGCCTGGTTATTGCTACGCGTGTTATTTGCAGCAACGGCGTGGGTAGTTGCCAGCCAGTTATTTCATGTGTTGTGGGATAACGCCAAGGACAATCAGTTGCTCTGGTTACCGACTGTGTTGTTGGGGTTGGGGTTGCTTTATCCAACCTGTCACTCAGGAACAATATTGTTGAAGGTTTGGAATTCGAAAATAGTTACGCTAATTATTCTAGCTATTTCGTTAACTTTCCTTTTGATTCAAAAGGACACATACCAAGCGAATGTGATAATAAATTTTTTATTACTTGCTACTTTATTCATCTATTTAATAGGAGAACTAACAAAACCTGTTGCCTTTTTATTTATAAGCGCTTTCATTATTATCGTCTTTAGATTGACCAAGATAGCTGTACCTGGAAACATTCTAGCTACCTTGATGGAAACAACGAGTGATAAAACCCATGACTATTTTCGCTATCCTCTTATTGGGTTCACATTATTTGGATTAGGGGTACTTTTCCATTATTTCAACAGTTTATTTCGTCGAAAAAAAGGAATTGGAATTGCATCTTCTTTAAAAAAAGCAAGAAAAAGCAGTTTTCGTAATTATTTTTTTATATTTGTTTTCATACTACCGTTTGCTTCAATTATATTGCAGTATAAAGGCTTACAGACTAATGCAATAAAATCCATTAAATCAATAATTGATCCTATTTTCGAAAATATCCTGAAAAGTATTGGAAATTTAATTTTTCAAGTATGGAATAAAGTCGAACCGGGAAATTTATTCTTTGCTGAATCCATGAAATTAATATCCTGGATAATGTCTGATTTTCATTTATTTGTATTAGCTTTTCTTGGCTGTTTTTTTCTTCCAAAACACCTTGAGAGTATTAAAAAATTATTGACAGACTTAA
>CAWUNX010000473.1:0-2392 GCA_963923905.1 uncultured Methylocucumis sp. | reverse complement strand
TATAAGAGACAGAGCTTTGGCAAATGATAGTACTCTGGCTGACAGCAACGCTAGGCATCAGCGCGTTTGAGCTAACCCGGGCTATCGCTATGCAACGTATTAGTTCGGGGCGCATTGGCAACGCGGTACAAATGGCACTTGTTCATAGGCTGTTGTTTTTGCCTGCGATATTTTTCCGCCGCTACACGGCTGCCGACTTATCCAATAGATTGTTAGGCGTTGGAATGATTTTCAGGCTGTTTAACGGTTCCACCCAAGCCGCAGTCTTAGGCTGGTTTTTTGGCTTATCCAGTCTAATTTGTCTATTGTTTATTGATACCACGTTAGCCTGTGCCGCGCTATTGCTAGTGGTGCTGGAAGTTACATTGATAGTCGGACTTAGCCGATTGCGGCTAAAACTAGAACAACAAAAATATCTATTGCAAGGTAAGCTCGCCAGCCGAATATTCCAATTGCTTAATGGCATAGCTAAACTGCGTGCCAGCGGTGCAGAAAAGCGAGCGTTTACACTATGGGCTAAGGATTTCACCCGGCAGAAAGCATTGGACTACCAAGCGCGTCAACTCAGCAATACTATTGCCGTCATCGAATCCAGCTACCCTGTCGTTGCTTCAATGCTGCTGTTTGCGGTGACAGCGCTTTTTCTGCCGAAGCTTAGCACAGGTGACTTTGTGTTTTTTAACACAGCCTTCGCCCAATTCTTAGCGTCAACATCAGCTATGTTTACAGCGCTAGCGTTGCTGATTCCGGTTATTCCGCTTTATCAGCGTGCTAAACCGATTCTTGAGGCTGTGCCTGAGCTTAGCGAAACGCGTAAAACGCCAGGAACATTGACCGGTGCAATAGAGATTAGCCATGTAACGTTTCGCTATACACCTGATGGGCCGATAGTGTTGAACGACTTGTCTATCCGAATCAAACCCGGGCAATTTATTGCCTTTGTCGGGCCTTCAGGCTCTGGCAAATCGACTATTTACCGTTTGCTATTGGGGTTTGAGCAGCCGGAATATGGCGCCATTTATTACGATGGTCAAGATCTTTCTGGCTTGGATATTGGCGCCGTCCGGCAACAATTAGGCGTGGTTCTGCAAAATGGCAAGCTCATGCCAGGCGACATTTTTACCAATATTGTCGGTTCCGCGCCGTTGACGCTAGATGATGCTTGGAAAGCTGCGCAAATGGCCGGTTTGGCCGATGACATCAAAGCAATGCCTATGGGTATGCATACGATGATTGCTGAAGGTGCCAGTACTTTTTCTGGCGGACAAAAACAGCGCCTGATGATAGCGAGAGCGATAGTCAACAAACCAAGCATTTTATTGTTCGACGAAGCCACCAGCGCACTTGATAACCGTACCCAAGCGATGATTTCGGAAGGTATTGAAAAGCTCAATGCCACCCGAATCGTCATTGCCCATCGCCTTTCCACCATCGTCAAAGCCGACCAAATCTTTGTCATTGATGCCGGGCAAGTGGTAGAAAGTGGTAATTACGAGGAATTAATGGCTATGGATGGCGTCTTTGCTCTGTTGGCTAAAAGGCAGATACTTTGAATAGTCTGACGTATAGCGGTGTTAACAACATCGCTTAATCCCTCGCCATTGCTTATCCTGCCATTGTTTAAAAAATTCGGCTTTAGTGAGTGGCAGGTTGTTTTCGTGTTGATGATGCTCAGCGAAATGGCGTAAATAACGTTCGTAAGCATCATCACCCGATAATTGACGTATACCCTGCCAAACGTTAATTAATAGTGTGCGCATGATTAATCCCTCACCCAATCTTCGACTAATCGGCTAGGAATATGCGGCGATTCTGATAACGGTGGCGTAGGCTTGCCGGTCAAAAAACGTGTGCTAACGCGTAACATATCTAGCACGATGAGCCATAGTAAGCCGGCGAAAATCATCGTGATATAGCCATCTAAATGCATATTAAAAATTAATTGCGGTGCGATAGCTGCTTTTTCTGGCGGCAAAACACCGTTAGCAAGTTTTTCTGCTAAATCATTCGCCCCAGCAAAAAAACCGATGCGTGTATCGCTACTGGTAAGCTTTTGCCACGAAGCGGTGCTAGTGATAATCACTAACCACAATAGCGGTGCACCTGTGACCCAGGCATATTTCAGCTTACCTGATTTAACTAGAATGCCGGTAGCGACCGATAAGGCAATCGCTGCCAGCATTTGATTCGCAATACCGAATAACGGCCATAAAATATTCACACCGCCGTTAGGGTCAATGACGCCAATATATAAAAAATAACCCCAACCTGATACGACTAACGCGCTACAGATTAACGCAGAAGGTTGCCAAGACGTTTCGGCCATTTTTGGCCATAGATTGCCTAACATGTCTTGTAGCATAAATCGACCCTGTCTCTTATACACATCTCC
>CAWUNX010000472.1:0-2392 GCA_963923905.1 uncultured Methylocucumis sp. | reverse complement strand
ACAAGGAGTATCGTCGGCAGCGTCAGATGTGTATAAGAGACAGGTATAGGCGTTGCACCACTTCAAATAAACCTGGTAATACGCGCGTGATAGGGAAATACGCTTTCACCTCTTCTTGCGACAACTGATATTCATGTTGACGCATTTTTTCCGAATAATAACTAACATCCCAAGATTGTAGGTCTTTAACGCCATAATGCGTTGACGCGAATGCTTGTAATTCGGCTAAATCACGACGTGCTTGCCGCCACGATTTGTCGGCTAAATCTTCCAGAAAATCAAGCACATCTTGTGGCTTTTCCGCCATTTTTGCCGCTAAGGATAGCTCTGCATAATTACTAAAACCCAATAACTGTGCTTTTTCATGACGCAATTGCAAGGTCTTTTCCATCAACTCGGTATTATCCCATTGCCCGGCATGAGGACCTTGGTCAGATGCGCGCGTCGCAAAAGCTTGGTAAAGCTGATAACGCAGCAGCCTATCATCAGCATAGGTCATAACCGCTAAATAAGATGGAAACTGCAAGGTTAACAACCAGCCCTCTAAACCTTGTTGTTCAGCCGCTTGTTTAGCTTGCGCTAAAGCGGTAGCAGGTAATCCAGTTAACGCGTGTTCATCCACAATGTGTTTAGTCCATGCATTCGTTGCGTCTAACACATTTTCTTCGTATTTACTGGCTAAGTTGGATAATTCCAAACTAATCTCTTTGTAACGTTGTTTTTTATCTTCAGGCAAATCAACGCCGGACAACCTAAAATCGCGCAACGCATTTTGGATGATTTTTTGTTGCGCCGTGTCTAATTGTGCATAATCGGCACGCTGAGCAATCATTTGATACGCGTTAAATAGTGCCTGATTTTGCCCCATTTCTGTGGAATATTCACTCAACAGCGGCAAGCAAGCATTATAAGCCTCTCTTAAGGCGTCGCTGTTCATCACAGAGTTTAAATGACTAACCGGTGACCAAGCTTTATTGAGCGCATCTTCCGCTGCTTCTATAGGCGCAATAAGATTATCCCAATGATAGTCCGACGCATTATCTAATTGCTGTTTAACAACGTCTCTAGCCTTAGCTAGCAATTGTGTAATCGCAGGAACAACATGTTCGGGTTGAATTTGGCTGAATAAAGGCAGGTCTGTTTGGGTTAATAGTGGATTGTTCATAATCAAGAAAAAATACTCATAGCCGAGTGAATGCGTTGATGAGCTTTATGCAATAAATCTAATGAAAAATCAGGGTTTAATTTACCGTTTTTCAGTTTAGTATACGCAGGAATGGTGTTGATATAGGGCAAGGTTTTCGCTTTAGGCGTACCGATGTAACTATGCAATTTAGCAAGAATAACCACATCGGCTAAGGTTAATTTATCGTTACCACTTTCAAAAAACCAGTCGCTCGTTTGTTTAGGAATCAGTGCTAAGTCTTCCGAAAAGCCTAACGTGCGTAACACGAGTGTGCCACTGGCAGGGCTTAAAAAAGGCAATAAAAACTCTAAGTCTTCCATATCTTTTAAATCTGCGGCGTGTTGACCAGCAAAATGTAGCACCGGAATCGCGCCAATATCTGCAATCAATCCTGCCAGTAAGGCATCTTCTGGTTTTACCACACCACTTTCTTCAGCTAATACAAAACTAATGCAAGATACATAAAGGCTTTGCTTCCAAAGGCCTTGCATTTTTTTTATCAAACTTGCATCTTTGCAGTTGAATAATTGCTTTAAGCTAATGCCCATGACTAAGTTACGCGTGGCATACAAACCCATGCGCGTCACTGCGTCATGGCAATTGGTCAGTGGCGACACCGGCGCATACAACGAGCTATTCGCCACTTGAATCAGTTTGGCAACTATCGCCGCGTCGATTTGAATAATTTTCACCGCTTCATCAATACCAACATCTTTGCTAATCGCTTCTTTAAGTTTAAGCGCGACATTCGGCAATGACGGTAAATTCAAGGTATTTTCACGGAATGCTTGCGAAAATTTCCCAAAAAACGCACTATTCGTCACTTGCTCGGGTAATTTCAAGCTATGCAATTCATCATCTTGGTCTTTTTCTCGGCTTTTTTCTGCCCAGATTTGAATTAATCCCGCATCTATGGATAACAATTCAACTTCAGTTTTGGCAATAGCGGTTGCACCACAAATCTTGCCGCTGTTTAACGGCAAATTCGCTAATGATGAGTCGTCGGAAATCGTATAACTGTTGTCGCAATCAGGCTGTAACTCTACGCTACCTTTTAAAAGATAAAATACATATTGATTTTTCTGACCTAAACGAAAAATAACCGATTCAGGTGCAAACGTTAAGGTGGTATGACTCAGTTGTTGGATGGTATCATCATCAAAATCGCGAATCGGTGCTAGCTTCTTTAACACGGATACCGGCTGT
>CAWUNX010000471.1:0-2415 GCA_963923905.1 uncultured Methylocucumis sp. | reverse complement strand
ATCGGAATACCGGCGCGTTCTAAGTCATTGACTTCCTCACGTATTGCCAAAGCTAATTGATACGCCGTAGTTGCACGCGGTTGGTCGTCACGAACAAACGACCAGTTAAGTAGCGTGACTGGCCCGGTTAACATGCCTTTCATGGGTTTATCGGTCAGCGCTTGCGCATATTGGCTCCAGCGCACCGTCATTGGCTTAGGACGGCTGACATCGCCATAAATAATCGGCGGTTTAACGCAACGCGAACCATAAGATTGCACCCAGCCATTCGCGGTAAATAAAAAGCCCTGTAATTGTTCACCGAAATATTCCACCATATCGTTGCGTTCTGCTTCGCCATGTACCAGTACATCTAAGCCTAACTGTTCTTGTTGTCTGACACAGAGCTCAATGTTGTGCTGCATCTGTTTGATATAGTCGGCTTCGCTGAGCAGTCCGCGTTTAACGTCAGCACGCGCTTTGCGGATGTCAGGTGTTTGCGGGAACGAGCCTATAGTCGTCGTCGGATAGCTGGGCAGGTTTAATTTGACACGTTGTTGTTGACGACGCACTGGGAATGGATTTTGGCGCTACGTCAGTGAGCTATTGATTTTGCTTAGCTCAGCTTGCACGGTTGGGTTATGGATTAAGCTGGACTCCTGGCGCGACTGTATAGCACGAGCTGACGCTATTAGCTCCGCTTCGGCTGCGCTTGGATTGTCAACAGCCATGCGCACTACAGCAAGCTCGGTCAGTTTTTGTTTGGCAAACGCCAGCCAGGATTTAATGATGGGGTCTAAAGCGCTTTCGTGTTTTAGGTCTATCGGTACATGCAGCAAAGAACACGAAGGCGCTAGCCAAAGTTCGCCTTGAAAACGCTGCTTAATGCTTTCTAGGGTGTTGAGTGCCGATGATAAATCAGTACGCCAGATATTGCGTCCGTCAATGATGCCCAGTGATAACACTTTATGGTTAGCTAAATTATCCAGCACGCCTGTCAATTGCTCAGGCGCTCTAATGCAATCGATATGTAACCCAGCCACCGGTAATTTGCAGACGAAAGATGTCTGAGCATCCAACCCACCAAAATAAGTCGTCAGTAACAGCTTAATAGGCGCGCTTTGCAGGTGGTTATAAACGGCTTCAAACGCATTTTTCCATGCCGTCGGCAAATCCAGCACTAAAATCGGTTCGTCGATTTGCACCCAGTGCACGCCTTGCTCGGCCAAACGGCACACAATTTCGCTATAAACCGACAATAACTTTGCTAGTAAATCCAGTTTGTTAACGTCACCAGTCGCTTTTGCCAACCACAACCACGTTAAAGGGCCTAGTAATACTGGTTTTGGCTGATAGCCCAAGGCTTGTAGTTCGCGAGTTTCATCGAATAGCCTATTGCTAGAGAGAGTAAATGATTGATTCTCGCTTATTTCTGGCACTAAATAATGGTAGTTGGTATCAAACCATTTAGTCATTTCTAACACGCGATAAGCCTGACCGTCGCTACCTTGACCACGCGCCATTCTGAAATAAGTATCAATGCCTGTGTCCGGCCCAAAACGCTCGGGAATGACGCCAAGCATGATGCTGGTATCCAAAACGTGGTCGTAATAGGAGAAGTCGCCAACTGGAATCAAATCCAGGCCGCTATTGGCTTGAAGTTGCCAGTGTCGCTTACGCAGCTCAGCGGCGCTTTTGTCTAATTCGATTTGGTCTATTTCACCACGCCAATAACGCTCCAAAGCAAATTTCAATTCGCGGTGTTCGCCGATACGGGGAAATCCCAAGTTATGGATTTTTATCATGGGGCTGCTCTCACTGTTAAAAAGAAAGCCGCATTGTAGGGTTTGTTATTTGTGACGAATATTGATAGTTTCTCATTATTTTATGAGAAAAATTCATCAATATGGTGCTGATTCATTTTTGTATATTATGCCTTATTGAAAATTACTATACGCTCTGAGAAATACAACATACCTATTGAATTCCAGAAAGCTATTGGATTAAAGCGTTTGTTTTTCAATGGTCTTCATGGCAATGTGAGTATTGCTATGTGTTAGAGTACTTGTCCATCGTTAAGCATAGATTTAATGTAAGTAACGTGCTTTGTGTTGCTATATGTTACGAAGATAAAATGTATCTGACCCCCGTTATTTGACCCCCGCTATTTCAATTTCCACCCTACTTGTGTTTAAGCCGTAATAGTTTGCAACTGCTGACGGATAAACTCCTGCTCTGGGATATTCATTGCTTCCGCGCTCTCTAAGGCCTCCGCCAATAAACTACGGATTTCGGCTTGATATTGCTGGCTGTCGATTTGCTGCAATAACAACGCAATTTTTACCTGCCCAATCAACACATCCCGTTTGTCGCCCAAGGCCTCATACACGGGCAATTCTTCTTCGCGGCGGATGCGTAAGGCCGCGTCCAGTTCGC
>CAWUNX010000470.1:0-2422 GCA_963923905.1 uncultured Methylocucumis sp. | reverse complement strand
TTTGTCTATTTAATTGATGAAGCTACAGCTAATTTAAAAATCAGTAACACCAATGCCATTATTTCATTGTGGCAACGCAAATTATCAGAACTAGGCTTAAACACAGGCCAATTCGTTGTCTTGCCGATTATGCAAGAGGACGTTAGTACAACGCCTGCTAATTACTTCGCAGAAATAGACTTAAGACTCGCTAATATTGAACATGATCGCTCTTATCGAATTGTTGAGTCACTAGAAAAAAGCATTTCTGATTTAGAAACGGTAGTCATGCCTGAAATCAAAAAAAACATGGTGTTATGGAAGGAGCGCTCGCATATCGGCACGGTAACCGTTCTCGCGATTATCGCCATTGGTGCCATTTTTGCTGAAATAGAAATTGGTATTCTGGAGGTGTTGTTAGATCCTTTTATAGGCCCAATCGTAATTGCAGCGCTGATTTTAATCATGATTCCTATACATTTACTGATTAGCCGTATTCAAGCTAAACTCATTTTGCCGAAACTTGCAGATAAACAAAAAGAATTAAACTTAATTGAAAACCTAGCCAACGTATTTGAAAAAAACTTACGATTTTCCAGAATGCTGTTACCGACAACAGAGCCGTCAGGATGGAATCGAAAGACACGCGTACGCTTAGCTCAACTGACAGAAAAAGCGAAAGATTTAGTACAAATACTGAATGATTATTTTAGCTTAGACACCCCCACTCACTCGTCTAACGATTTTTTATAATCACAGCTGCCCTAGCACCCGATTGTACCTGTTAAGATTGTCATGGACAGTTTTAGGAAATACTTGCGCCTGTGTTGGTTTAATGCAGACCCGATTAGCTTACCCCGCTCGGTCAGCTTCTTAAAAAATAATCTGATTATTTTTTTTGTAATACAGTTTTTAATTCAAGCTAATTTGACCGATGACCCCATAGAATCATTCTACGAGGTTAATCTGGAAATGCTCATTACCAGCCTATTTGTTTGGATTATGCTGTATTGCAACAAGGCTTTATTCGCTTTTGTACAAATATTATCGGCTTTCGTCTTCTCTACCAACGCCATTTCTTGCTTAATCATCCCAGTCTTAGCATGGCTTACCATTACCGAGCATAGCTTAAGCTATTATTCGCTCATCGTGCTGCTATTTTGGGAATACCTCATTGTTTCCTTCATTATTAAACACACCTTAACGTTAAATTGGCTGGCTAGCACGATTATGTCATTGTTCTATTTAGTGATTACCTATGTAGGCTCAGTCACATTAGGGCAACTACTTTAAAATCTATCGCCAGCATTATCTTCCTTCCCGCCTCAACAAGCTCCTCTCAGTCATGGAAAAAAAAATTGACCTTATTGATAAGGCTATCGTGTACCCAGGTTTTTTTAGAATGGAAAAATACTGGCTTAAACACAGCTTATATGCGGGCGGTTTAAGCCCCAAAATTAGCCGAGAATGCTTAATACGCAATGATTGCGTTGCAGTGCTACTCTACGACCCAATAACGGACGAAATCGTCATGATTGAGCAATTTCGCATTGGTGCTATGGTGCATGGAAAAAACGCCTGGCTAATTGAAATTGTCGCTGGCGGTATTGAAGAAGGCGAAGACGCCATAAGCGTTGCTCATCGTGAAGCATTAGAAGAAGCAGGCTGTATTATTCAAGAGTTATTTGAGATTGCTAGTTTTTACACATCACCTGGATGTTCGGCAGAATGGTTAACGTTGTTTTGCGGTAAAGTCGATAGCCGTCAAGTAGCCGGCATTCATGGCTTAAAAGAAGAACACGAAGACATTTTTGTGCACACCATTCACTTGGAAAAAGCGTATCAAATGCTATTAAACGGTGAAATCATGTCTGCGATACCTATCATCGCTCTACAGTGGTTAATGTTAAACAAAGAACAGGTAAAAAAACGTTGGACTCATTCCCAAGCGTCTGGAAATCTCACCATTAGTTAACAATAGCTTATCGATTGGCTTAAGATTATTTAATGCATAGAAAACAGCGCCAGCAGTATTAATATCCATAAATGCTTGACCAAGGCTTACATATCATGTTAAAAATTGCACCGTTGTTCTAGCATTACTGACAACCGGCTCATCGTAGTGATTGAGTCGCTCCCATATAGGAATGGGAAATAATAATATTTATAACCTAATCTGAGGATTTAAAAATGTCTGAAGTTAAAGAAGATAACAGCTTGTGGATCATTGTTGGTGCTTGCATCATCGGCATCGTTGCAGTTATTGCTTTCTTAAAAAGCGAAAAATCTGCTCACTTAGAAAGTGGTACTGCTCAACAACTACAAGCAGAAACATTTGCTAACCTTGAAAAAAGAAAAACAAGAAACAACGCATCTGAAGAACAAAAAGCTGGAAAATAAATTTCCAACCCCTCCGATGATTTCTATCATCGGAGGAATCCAA
>CAWUNX010000469.1:0-2432 GCA_963923905.1 uncultured Methylocucumis sp. | reverse complement strand
CATAAACTTAAAATAGCCGGATGCTCAACCGTGGTGGTAATGATTTCTTTACGATTAGGCTGGGCTTTAATGGCCGATAAAATAGCGGTGGAATTCGATTCCGTGCCGCATGAAGTGAAAATAATTTCTGAATCGTGCTCACAACCGATTAATTTTTGCACTTGCTGACGTGCCACTTTAATCCCTTTAGCCACGCCATCCGCGAATTTATGAATAGACGAAGGATTACCGTATTGCTCTAAAAAATACGGAATCATCATATCGACGACCGCCTTATCGACTTTGGTCGTCGCATTATTATCTAAATAAATATCGGTCATGGCTTACGCTCCTACCGCTTCTTTCGGCATTTGTGACGCGGGCACGACTTTAATAAATTCACCTAATACTTCCATTAAGCGTTGTTGAATACCGGCCACCGTCATCGCTGCCATTTGACAACCGCTACACGCACCAGTCATATTGACATACGCTGTGTTACCAATGACTTCAACCAGCTCAACATCACCGCCATCAGCTAATAACGTCGGCCTTAACGACTCTAACACTTGCTCAATCTTTTTAATGCGTTGCAAATTCGTCATTGGGCCTTTCGCCGCCGCAACTACAGGCTCTGGTTTAGCTGCAGGTGCTTCTGGGTCAAATTTCTCGCCCTTCTCGGCTAATACACGCTCTAAAATGGCTTCAATATCTTCATGGCAAGACGCGCAACCACCGCCTGCCTTCGTAAAGTTAGTCACGTCTTGCACCGTGCGTAGCTTATTCGCCCAAACCATTTCTTCAATCATCACGGCATCAATCGCAAAGCATTTGCAAATTAATGCACCTTCTTCATGATCATCTTTCCATTCTTCACCACGATAATTCGCAATCGCTGCTTGCAAAGCTTCACGTCCCATCACTGAACAATGCATTTTCTCTGGTGGCAAACCTTCTAAATGGTCAGCAATATCTTGGTTAGTGACTTTTAAAGCCTCATCTAGCGTCATGCCTTTGATAATTTCAGTTAGCACCGACGATGACGCAATCGCTGAGCCGCAACCAAAAGTCTGGAAACCAGCATCTAAAATCACTTCGCTGGTTTCATCGACTTTTAACGTTAACCGTAACGCATCGCCACAGCTAATCGAGCCAACTTCACCGATAGCATTCGCTTCAGCAACCGCACCGGCGTTTTTCGGGTTAAAAAAATGTTCTTTAACTTTATCGGAATAATCCCACATAGTTGAATCCTCGCGGCGTAATGCCTACAAATAGTTGTTACGATTACTGCTGGCGTAATCTGAAAGAGTGCTTAAGAACAGGTTTTCGTACCCGTACCTGCCTCACTGGTATTAAATGAAGAACCACATGCACAGCTTTTCGCAGCATTAGGATTAGTAAACTTAAAGCCAGACCCTTCGATACTGTCTAAAAAATCTATCGACATACCGTCTAGCATCGGTAAGCTAGTAGGATCGACAAACACCTTAACGTCACCGCAGTCAATCACGGTATCATCAGGGTTATTAGTGGGTTCCAGTTTTAAGCCGTATTGATAACCCGAACAGCCGCCATCTTGTACTTCTATACGCAAGCCGGCGGAGGGGGTTTCAGAACCGGCGATAAAACGACCAACGGCGTTAATAGCTTTTTCAGTTAATGTAATCACAACGAGTCTCCTAAAGTGTGGCATTGTTCTTGATACAGTCTTAAGCAACCTATGTGCCATTATTGTTATTAGGTGTTAACCCATTGAAAAATCGACTTATGTTTAAACCCATAGCAAAACAGAGCGATTTTTTGCAAGCTTACCAACAGACAATGCTTAGGCTTTCGTCAGCTTTGCTACAAACGTCTAAAGCCAGCGAGGATGAAAAATGCGAGTAGAAGATTTAGATGTAGGCGATATTGTCTATGCAGCCATCACCATTATGGATGATGGTTCAATACCGGGAGGCGTAGAAGGTGAAGTCTTAGCCGAAGCCGGTACGCGTGGCGTGATTACGATGATAGGTCATGTCGAAGAACAACCTGAACGTAGCGTTTATTTAGTACGTTTTGAAGACCAGCAATTAAACTTAGGCGACCCAGTAGGCTGCTGGGTAGAAGAACTCATGGTAGAACCGGTAACGCTTAATTAGGCGCGCTTGGCTACTGTCCAATAGCTCGCTGATTGTTTAGCTATCGCATTAGAGTACAAAACATGCTTTGTCTGAGTTTAAGCCGCACAAGGCAAGGGCTGTACTCTAACCAGATCGCAGCATCGCTAGGTTAGCTTAGAAGAGAGAAACCATACAGCGCAATGCCCGTTGGTTATTGCGCCGTACCGCTACAAAGTAGGAAAAAATGATTTTAGAATCAGCGCGATAATACCGCCTAACAGCATACCTAGTGTCAGTCAGAAACCCCCTGTAAGCCTTATGTACCATGGGCTTCAGAAGGTTGCATAG
>CAWUNX010000468.1:0-2435 GCA_963923905.1 uncultured Methylocucumis sp. | reverse complement strand
GTTCCATTGCGGCATCAAAGCTAAACGACGCAAAATGCAAACAGACGTCATCGGCTTGTAAGTCATACAACTCCGCCATGGCAGCAACCTGTGCTGCCCACGCACCGTGGCTAACCATAACGGCTTTCGGCTTACCGGTACTGCCAGAGGTATAGATTAAATACGCCGGCATTTTATCGGTAGTATGGCTATCGTTCCCACGCTCCGCGTCGGAATACAGTCTTGACCGCTCTGCGGTTCGAGACGCAGAGCGTCTCTCCGTGTGCGCCCACGCAGAGCGTGGGTGCAATGAGAGGGTCGTCCGCCCGGGAAAGCGTTCAGACCAGGCATGAGTCGTGATAACCAAACTAGCATCAGCATCATCGAGCATGAAAGCCAACCGGGCACTCGATGTGTCCGGGTCTAGTGGCAATAACACGCCACCACAGACTAATACCCCTAATTGTGCCGCAATCATCGCCGTGCCACGCGGTAAGCATAACGCGACCACCGCGCCGGGTTTTAAACCTAAAACAACCAACTCGTCAGCAATCGCTAAACTCCAATCAACTAACTCAGCATAGCTAATAACACTATCATCTACTTGTACCCCTATCAGGTCTGGGCTTTGCTCAGCTTGGCTAAAAATCGTTTCGACTAGGCTGCGGCAAGGTTTTGGCGCAACCGGGTTTGCGATAAACCGGTTTAACTCGTGCTCAGTGAGCAATGTGAGTTCCCGCATTGCTCGTTCGGGCTCAGTTACGGCAGCCTCAGCCAATTGACATAAATGCTCAGCCATTCTTTTCATTGCCTCAGCACTAAACATATCGGCAGCATAAGTCAGCGTACCTTGAAGCTGACCATCTTGAGTTTCTACGCTATCTAAAATCAGCTCAAATTGCGTTGTGCGCTCTTCGCGTTGCAGCGGCGTGAGCTTAACACCGCTTAGCTCAGTAGATTCGGCGCGGTATTGATGGTTGAACATCACTTGAAACAACGGATTAACGCCTGGTTGTCGTTCTGGTTGTAACGCATCGACTAATTGCTCAAGCGGCAGCTCAGCATGAGCTTGTGCAGCTAATGCATGTTCTCTGACGAAGGTTAACACCTCGACGAAACTCATGCCGCCATGCAGTTGAATTTGCCAGACTTGGGTGTTAACGAAAAAACCGACCACGCCTGCCAATTCCGGGCGACTACGATTAGCCACAGGAATACCAATTCGGACACTGGCTTGACCGCTATAACGATATAACAACAACGCGAATAACGTCAGCATCGCCATGAACAACGTCGCTTGCTGTTCATGGCATAAACGACGCAATGCCAAGACTACCTCAGGTTTAATGCTAAACTGAAGCGCAGTGCCAGCGTCAGAAAGTTCTTTCGACTTAGGTTTATCATAAGGCAGCTCTACTTCGCGCTGACCTCCTGCTAAATGGTTTTGCCAAAAAGCCAGTTGTCGGTCTAGTTCTTGGGTTAGCGTCAAATAGTGGCGTTGCCAAACGGCAAAATCGGCATAAGCAACAGGTAATACAGACCATGCCGGCGTTTGACCGTGTTGTAACGCAGCATAAGCCTCGGCAAATTCGTTAATCAGCAGCGATAACGACCATTCGTCACTGATTAAATGATGCGTGACTAGCGATAACACGCTACGTTCTGCTTGGAGCTGAATGACTAGCACTCTAAACAGAGGCCCAGCGCTTAAATTGAAGGTCAGACTTTCGTGTGCAGCTACCAGGCGTTTAGCACAGCTTAACGCATCAGGTTGGTTAACTACCGTTTGCCATGCTATTGGCACCGTCATAGTCTTGTGAATACACTGTTTGGCGATACCGTCTTGGGCATGAAATGTCGTTCTTAAGCTTTCATGGCGGGCTACCACTAAATCGATGCTGGTTTGTAGTGCGCTTAACTCTAACGCGCCATCAATGACTACGGCATCAGCGATGTGATAAGCCGTGCTGTCAGGCGCCCATTGCGCTAAAAACCATAAGCGTTCCTGACCGTAAGACAACGGTAGCAAGCCCTCGCGCGCGACTTGAGTGATAGGCCATTGTTTAGCTAAATCGATGCCACGTTGCTTTAGTAACACTAATAAAGCGGCGCGGCGCTCCGGTGATAACTCGTTGAGTTGGGTGATAATTGTTTCCAGCATGATTAAAAGCTGTCCTTGGCAAGCAACTCTTGCAAATCTTGAGCGGATAAAGTTTGTAGCGTCGATAAAGCCTGAGCTAACTCATCTTCCAAGTCTATAGGCTTTGTTTTAGCTATAAGGGGGTTAAGCGTTGCTGCCATTGCAGCTAGGCTAGGATGGTTAAAAATATCGCTTACCGGTAAATCAACGCTAAACTGTTGGCGAATCTTCATCGCTAAACGCATTGCCAACAACGAATGCCCACCCAGCGCGAAAAAATTATCGTCGACGCCAATATCAGCTACGCCTAACACGT
>CAWUNX010000467.1:0-2454 GCA_963923905.1 uncultured Methylocucumis sp. | reverse complement strand
TCCGGTTGTTGCATTTGTCCTAGCACAAAACCTTTGTTTAATAAGGCCTTAGCGACGTGTTCCAATATGGCGACTTCATTGGCTTGACCAAAGCGCTGTACTAGTTCGTCATAAACAGCAATAGCAAGTTCCGGTTGTTGTATTTGTTCTAGCGTAACACCTTTGTTAAATAAGGCCTTAGCGACTTGTTGCAATAAAACGACTTCATGGGTTTGCCCCAAGCGTTGTAGTAATTCGTCATAAACAGCAATAGCTGCTTCCGGTTGTTGCATTTGTCCTAGCACAAAACCTTTGTTAAATAAGGCCTTAGCGACTTGTTCCAATAAAGCGACTTCATGGACTTGACCAAAGCGTTGAATTACTTCGTCATAGACGGCAATTTGCTCGCTAGTTTTTTCTAATTGCTCTAAACAACTCCCTTTGAGCATTAGTAATCGAGCTTTATCATTCTCCGTGGCTTGAGCGTTTAGTAACGCCTGGTTAATAACCATAAGCGCTTTTTCATAGTCGCCACTAAAAAAATACGCCCTGGACAAATGGTTTAGCAAGTTAAGACTGGTTGGGTTTTTAATTACCCCTTTTTGAGCTATATCAATAACTTGCTTCCAATCGCCTTTTTGTAGTGGTGTTGTGAGTTGCTGTAAGTAAGGTGCATCATCGACTTGCGTGGCTTGTTGAATCAACTCAGTTAATTTTCGGTAGGGGGCATCAGAACTAAATAAGTCGCCATCATCGACTAATAGCCTATCTTCGTAAGCGAGTAGAGGATGATAGGGAATTACGAGTGGCGTCTTGGCATTATAAGCGTGGTTGAAATCACGTTTAATGCGTTGCATTTTCTTTCCGAACGGTGTGCCATTATCAATAGGCATGACCGGTATCGGAGAGGCGGCAATGATAATATCGGGTTGTAGTGGAGCATGTTTGCGTATCGAGTCGAATACGCGTTTAGCCCCGGCTAGGTTTTGTTCATTAAGATTAAAGACTAACACGACAATATCGGCTAATTGATGCGTAGCAATGCCGCCTACTTCTGATAAGCCAGTGCGCGCGTCTATGAAGACATAATCAGGCTCATAGTCAGCGATGATATGGCCGCGTAAGTTCTCAAGGATTTTATAACCTTCTTGCTGGCTATAAAAATCAGCCCAGGTGGTGGTGTTTAAAAAAGCTAAATAACCGGGTTCCCCGTGCCTACCTGCGGGCATAATCCAGGTTTTACCTTGGTCAGTTTCTTTTCCGCAGCATTCATGGATAAACGCGTTTAATTCGCTAGGCGGGCCTTGTTCAAGGCATAACGCAATATATTCAGAAAAACCAGCGGGTCGCTTGTCGCCTGATTTGGGTTGAAACGGCTGAAAATGCAATAAGCCAGGTGCTTCTAAGTCAAAATCCATTAACACGACTTTTTTGCCGCTTGCGGTTAATACCCGCGCGCAATTGGCAAGTGCTAAAGTTCTACCTACGCCGCCTTTATACGAGTAAAACGCGACAAAACGCGTTAATAGTGTCTTTTTACTATCCATTAGAAACAGCTCGTAACAAAACTTGATGAGTGGTCTGTGGATTATTAAATTTTTTTACTCGCTCTGGATTAGCGTGCTCAAACTCTCGTTTTGGCGTTGTTGCTATGAGCTTGATGGGTTTAATGCTATCCAACATGTCTTTACCTAATTTCGATAAGAAGACTTTATGTTCTCGACCCTGTTTTAAACGGTAACACAGACCATTTTTCTCTAATTTTTTCAATTCATTAGCGATATGTGAGTTTTTTTTGCTGCATCGCTCCACTATTTCACTTGGGGTTATGCCGGGTGTGTTATCGATATGCGACATGATTGAACCGCTGACCGTCGAGGGCATAACTAAACGCAATTGTTGCAAGGGTTTGCCGCTTTCCAGTGCCAGTGTTAATAGTTCATTGATAGCGCGCCAACGGTCGCCAGGTTTGCCGGTGGTGTCGAAATGGTCGGCTAATCCGGCTAAATCGGCATAGCTAGCAAGAATGGCGCGTATTTCAGCATTATCTTGCTTGAGTAGCGCTTGTGCCGCTAAAGCAGTTAGCCAAGCTTTTTCCGCGCAAATCTGCGTGGTGTTTTGGTCTTTTAATGCGTTACGGTAGGCGTCGCGGTGGTAGTTTAGTGCGTCCATAGTTCATTAATGAGTGGTTTTTATTATTAACTATCGTTATAGGGTAAGATTAGTTCATATCAATATCGATTTCAACTGTGAATAATGGGTGGTCTCCAGCAGTTTCTAAACCTTGTTTGGATTTTTTGGATGGAATATAGGCGTAAACAGCATTGTCTTTGTTATTCGGTTCGGCATTACATATAAAGGCTGAAGACAGATGCTCTTTGCCGATATAAGCGCAATGTTGATGGAACCGTTCTAAATTGGGTGACATTGCAGGTACTAACAATACCTGTCTCTTATACACATCTGACGCTGCCG
>CAWUNX010000466.1:0-2460 GCA_963923905.1 uncultured Methylocucumis sp. | reverse complement strand
GCAGCGTCAGATGTGTATAAGAGACAGCTATTAAGTCATAACTCATAATTCTTATTCTCGTGGTTTGGCTGTTAACAAAGGCGAATGCTATCAGTTTTTATAAATGCCACAAAAAATTTCCTTAAAAAAATATGGTTATTCCCTGCCACAAAGCGATTGCCAGTAATCTCCAGCAGCTAACACCGTCAAACCTCACGATTCAAATACACACTCGTTACCATCAAATAAACACTTATCATAATGAAAGCAATATCCAGCATCACATAAGAATCGGTCACAAATAAAACTGTACTGGCCGAAAAAACAAACAACCCCAAACCAAATAAAAAACGTTTGCGTTTAAAAAACGATGTCGTATCATTCATAGTGTTACCCTTAAAGACAATAAAAACAACATCATAGCCTTAAATAATGACTAGATTATTTCAACGGCAACGCTAAACCCGCACTACAAAAAAACACCACATCACAATAACTCGCCAGCAATTGCGAGGCTTTACCCGACAAATCGACAAAGCGCCGGGCTAAAGCATTATCCGGAATAATGCCACAGCCCACTTCGTTTACCACAAAGACCAAATCTTGTGGCAACGAGGCTACAGCCGTTAATTCCGCTAAAATGGTTTCATCTGATTGACCATAATAAATTAGATTATTCAACCACATCGTAACGCATTCAATTAGCACAGGGCGTGTTAAAACACTGACAGTCGATAACAACTCAATCGGCACATCAATCGTATCAAAGGCTTGTTGCCTACGCGCTTGATGCTCGGAAATCCGCTGCTGCATTTCGCTATCCAATAATTCAGTTGTCGCTAAATAATACGGTTTAGCGCCGTTATAACGGGTCAAAATAAACGCTTCAGCGAGCCGCGACTTGCCACTTTTGACACCACCGATAAACAACGCTTTTAAAGGTTTTTGCTGCATAAACAAAAGGTAAAGTGAAAAACTCAACGACTGGGCGTACCCCAGCCAAACTTTTCGCAATCATGTCACAATAAGCGACTAAAACGTTCACCAAACCGTTTAAACTCGATAAGCATCATGGAACTCTCGCTACTGACATTAAATTTACACTGCTATCAACAGCATCCTCGCACCTGCCCTTTCGATACTATGCATCAACATGAGCGAGAGGTTTGGATTATCGCTGAAGCCATTGCGCAACAAGGTATTGATGTTATTTGCTTACAAGAAGTCGGCGAATATCATCACGACCCTATTACCCAGCCGTATGGCTTATCACCCTCTAATATGGCGAACCGAATCAAAAATCGCTTACACGCCTGGGGCTTGCATTATCACAGCCATCAAGATTGGAGTCATATTGGGTTTTATCGCTGGCGCGAAGGCACAGCTATTTTAAGCCGTTACCCTATGCAGCATAATTATTCGGCTTATGTATCGGCGAATCAACGCAAAGACCACTATATGTCGCGCAATATTACCGTCAGTTGTGTCGATATACCGTGGTTTGGCTTATTACACATTGCCAATGTGCATTTAAGCTGGGCGCATCATGGTTTTTTTGATGAATACGCGCGCGTGCGGCAACTCATTGAGTCCAGAGGGCATTTTGGCGTGCGTGGCGATTTAATCGTCGGTGATTTTAATGCGCCTGCGGGTGAAGCAGCCTATCAGCACATTGTAGGTAATGCCGAATATGTTGACCAATTTTACGAATTACACCCAGAACGTTTTTTTGAACCCAGTTTTGCCGGTCAAATCGACGGCTGGCGCAACAGCCCGCCGAAACGCATTGATTATATTTTTAAACGTAACCAACCAACAGTTAAAATAAAATCCATGCGCGTAATTTTCAACCATGATTTTTATCCTGTAGTTTCAGACCATTACGGCTATTTAGCACGTTTTGACTTGTGGTAAATAGTGAATGGGCATGTTTAAGGAATTACCTCACACTATAGCTGTTTTTTGATTGCAAAAAT
This sequence comes from uncultured Methylocucumis sp., assembly GCA_963923905.1. Taxonomy (GTDB): domain Bacteria; phylum Pseudomonadota; class Gammaproteobacteria; order Methylococcales; family Methylomonadaceae; genus Methylovulum. Next base: position 505 of record CAWUNX010000466.1, on the reverse strand, counting down.
CATTCACTCTTTTAGCATACTCCGTCATTCATCCCTCTGCCTATCGATGCTTATGTCTGCTAACTGCCGAATCTATTGTTTACTTAGTTTATGGTTGCTGTGCGCAATAAAACCCGTCTGGGCAGAATGCTTAGCCGAATATAGCTTAGTGTCGGAATGGAGCGATGGTTTTACCGCTAAAATCACGCTAACCAACCAGGGTAATGCGATAAAAAATTGGCAAGTCACCTGGGCAATGCCCAATAACCAACAAATCACCACTCTTTGGCAAGGCATTCTCAGTCAAACCGGCAATAAAGTCGTCGTCAACAATGAATCCTATAACGGCGAGGTTGCTAAAAACGCTCAATTCGACTTTGGTTTTAACGCCAGCTATCAAACAACTAACGACATTCCTAAAAAGATTTATTTAAACGGCGAATTGTGTAAAAGGCCGAAAACACCTAGACCTACATTAAGTTGTACGGCTAGCTATAACATCTCAGGACAATCCGATACCGCATTT